>CAZEPQ010000210.1:0-1574 GCA_964514175.1 uncultured Oscillospiraceae bacterium | reverse complement strand
TGTCCAAGCCTCTGGGCGCATGGTGCAACATGAAGAAGACCAAGCTCAACAAGTTCGGCCCCGTACATCATCCCTATACCGCCTCCGGCTGCGGCATGGCGGGCTTTGGTGCCATGATGGTGGACTTCCGGGGTAACAAGGTGGAGATGCCCATGGGACCCATGGGAGACACCACTCTGCTGGACTCCCTGCCGGAGCATGCCGTCTGGTATATCGTCACGGAGGAGACCGTGGAGAAGAACCTGAGGGATTCCGTCAAGAACCCCAGAGAGGGCAATAAGGGCATGACCTATGAGGACTACCGTGCGGAGATCGACTTTGAGCTTCGCAGCGAAGGCCCCGCCTACTGCGCCAGTACCATCGAAGGTCTGGCAGACAAGCTGGGCATGGATCCCGCTGTGCTGATGGCCAGCGTTGAGGCTTACAACGAGGAACTGAAGAAGCCCAAGGCTCCCATGATGCCCTTCGAAATGAAGGACGACGAGGCGGGCAACCCCTCCTTCCACAACGATGATGTGGACAAGGACGGCGGCCCCGGCCTGCCCCCTCCGCCTCCCTCCAAGCCCATTGTGGAAGGTCCCTTCTATGCGTTCCTGGGTCAGCGCTTTGCTGAGGGCGCCTTTGGCGGCGTCATGACCAACGAGGATGTGGAGGTCATCCGTGAGGATGGCACCGTGATCCCCGGTCTCTATGCCGTAGGTGACGCAGCCTCCACCTGGTATACCCGTGGTGTGCTGGGTCCCCTGACAGAGCTTACCTGGGCAGTCAACTCAGGCTATTTTGCCGCGGACAGCGCAGCAAAATATCTGGCATAAACCCACATAAATACAGTTCAGCCCGCAGACCTTTGCAGTCTGCGGGCTGTTTGCGCCTGTTTCCTGATAAATATTATAGGGACCGGGCGGAGGGGGAAGAATGGGCACGGAAAACGGGGGAATTGTTAAGAGAGTTGTATTGTAATTTAACAACTTTCTGTAGAAGAAAGAAAAATGGGAGGGGAAAAGAGGGGCAGAAAGGACAAACTGTTGCAAAAATCTGGATAGTACAGCCTAAATTAACATAAAGTTCAGAAATAAGTTGGGTTTTCCGCGGATACGCACTTGACTTAGGGGAGCGGATGCATTAGAATGGGTACGTTGGATTGGTATGATACCAACATAAAACATAATGCGGCAGAAGCCGCAAGAATTGGAAGGAATGAATCATTATGAAAAAGTTGCTCGCAATGCTGCTGGCAGTGGTCATGGTTCTCGGCATGTTCGCCGGCTGTGGCACTTCCGAGACCAGCGCTGCAACCTCCGAGGCTGCAACTTCTGAGGCCGCTGCTTCTGTTGCAGCTACCGAAGAGACCGCTGAAGAGCCTGCTGAGGAGACCGCTTCTTTCACCTGGAATGGCCAGAAGGAAGTTTGGTCCATCCTGCCCACCACCGGCGCTGAAGGTCTGGTTTGGATCAACGACGCTATGGGTGCTGTCATGGAAGGCGAAGGCTTCACCTATGTCAAGAAGGATGCTCAGGGTAACCCCGGCACTCAGGTCCAGTTCGTTGAGCAGGCTATCGCAGCCGGCAACGTTG
>CAZEPQ010000209.1:0-1725 GCA_964514175.1 uncultured Oscillospiraceae bacterium | reverse complement strand
ATAGGCGGGAATCTTGGTCAGAGGGGTGAAGGCATTCATGGAGCTGATGTTCAGAATGCTGCAGCCCTCACGGCCCAACATATCCTGGGCAAAGGCCTGGGTAGGAAGCAGGGTGCCCAGGAAGTTCAGATCCAGCACAAAGGAAACGTCCTCGGGCTGGAGGTCAAAGAAGGTTTTGGTTTCGGCGTCAATGTCACCGGGTTCGTAGTACTCCTTGTCGGTGTTGGCCCGGGGATGGTTGCCGCCGGCACCGTTGATGAGCACGTCGCACTTGCCATAAATGCGGAGGACTTCCTCATGGGCCTTCTTAACACTTTCGGAATTGGTCACGTCCACCTGGACTGCGGCGGCTTCGCCGCCCATTTCCTTAATTTCGGCAGCCAGCGCTTCTGCCTTAGAAAGGGTGCGGTTTAGAATAGCAACCTTGGCGCCGCAGAGGGCCAGGGCCTTGGCGAATTCACGGCACAGCACACCTGCGCCGCCGGTGATCACAACAACTTTGCCGGCAAGCTCCGGCTTGAAGGGAATAGTCATAGGGGATTACCTCTTTAAAAACAAAATTTCTCGATGCCCAGAGCCACGCCGTCCTCGTCATTGGATACGGTGATCCAGTCGGCGAACTCCAACGCCTCGGGGCAGGCGTTTTGCATGGCAATGCCGATTCCGGCATCCCTCAGCATGGAAAGGTCGTTGAGACCGTCTCCGAAGGAGAGGGTATTTTCTCTGGGAATGCCCAGGTGGGCCGCCAGAGCCATGAGGGCTTGTCCTTTGTTGGCATTTTTGTGATTGATCTCCACGTTCTGGGGGGCGGAGCTGGAGACACAGATGTTCTCGAATTTTTCCGGCAGCTCCGCCATGAGCCGAAGCCGCAGAGCCTCGTCCCGGGCAAAAAACTGTACCTTCTGCACGTCCTGCTTACGGTCCCTTAAAAACGCTTTTAGCTCCGGCACCGGATGCCGAAGCTCGTGGAGCATTTTTCTGTAGTGGGGAGAGTCCACCGTTTCGTCGATCTTTTCCTTCATGGCCCCGGTCATCCAGCCTGCGCTGTTCATATAGCAGTCGTAAATCACAGGATGGGGATCAAAATATTCCATAAGCTGGGCAGCCTGAAGGTAGGGCATCTCTGCCTGATACAGGACGGAACCGGTTTCTAAGTCCTTTACCTCCGCGCCGTTGATGGTGATGGCGTAGCGGACAAAGGGGAGACTGCGGATATTTTCCGGCATACCGTCATAAAACCGGCCCGTGGTGGGCACGATCTCATATCCCAGTTCCGCCGCCCTTTTCAGGGCGGCGAAGTTTTTCTGAGACAGGTTTTTGTCGGAATCCAGCAGAGTTCCGTCCAGATCCAGGGCAATAATACCTCTGGGATTACGCATTGTAGGTGCCGGCGGAGGTGTTGCCGCCATGGCCGGTCCAGTTGGTGTGGAACACCACGCCTCTGGGCTGGTCGATGCGCTCGTAGGTGTGGGCGCCGAAGTAGTCACGCTGTGCCTGCAGCAGGTTTGCGGGCAGGCAAGCGGTGGTGTAGCCGTCGAAGTAGTTCAGGGCGGAGGAGAAAGCAGGCATGGGAACGCCCACCTTTGTGGCATATGCCACCACCTCACGCCATGCGGGAACCAGCTCCTTGATGGTCTCGGCAAAATAGTCGTCCATCAGCAGGTTCTGCAGCTCGGGGTTCTTGTCGTAGGCTTCCTTGATCTTGCCCAGGAACACGCTGCGGAT
>CAZEPQ010000208.1:0-1914 GCA_964514175.1 uncultured Oscillospiraceae bacterium | reverse complement strand
TCCATCGCTTCTCCGTGCCCACCTGTACCGGCGACGGTATCACCATGGGCATGGCTGCCGGTGCAGATATCGACTGGCAGAACACCAAGGCCCTGACCCTGGGCCCCGCCCACCATCCCTTCGGCTTTGCAGGCGTCTGCATCTGCCGTGAGTCTGAGGTGGTCATGTTCAACACCCGTGGCGAGAGATGGGCCAACGAAATGGACAACACCATGGCTCTGCGTCACCTGTTCCTGAAGCAGCCCGACTTTATTTCCTGGGCTGTGGTGGATCAGAACATTCTGGACACCCTGGGCAATCGTCTGGCAGACCAGGGCCGTGACGGCCCCGACGGTGTTGCCATTCTGCGGAACTATCAGAACGAGGCCGACGAGGAGGCCACCCTGGATACTCCCGTAAAGAAGGCCGACACTCTGGAGGAGCTGGCAGAAAAGATGGGTGTTCCTGTGGACACCTTCGTGGCTCAGGTGAAGCACTACAACGAGATGTGCGCTGCCGGACGGGACACCGATTTCTTCAAGGATCCCAAGTTTATGATCCCCCTGGAGAAGGGCCCCTACTACGCCTTCTTCGAGAAGCGGTTCCAGGAGAACGCCGCAGGCGGTATGAAGATCGACTCCCAGACCCGTGTTAAGGCTGTGGACGGCAGTGTGATCCCCGGTCTCTATGCCGTGGGCGACAACGCCAGAGGCATTCTCATCGGTGGCGACATGGGCACCGACTATGTGGAGCGGTATATCTCCGCACTTACCTGGTGTGTATCCAGCGGCTACATTGCGGCGGATGCCATCCAGGCTGATCTGGCATAAGAAAATTAGAGGGGGCTGCTGCAAAAATTTGCTTTTTGCAGCAGCCCCTTTTCTGTTTTATTGCGTGATTTTAGATGTGTGATACCGGAACGTGCTTTCGGGTATGGAGAGATTAAAACGCTGTGGTATGTGATACAGCCCGAGACATCAGTCCGCCGCTTTCGCGCAATAGAACATGTCTTGCGTCTTATGCCATATTTTCACAACCCACATTAAAGTGTCAAACCCTTGACAAATTCCTTTAAAAATGCTATGCTGACCATGGTCATACAACTGACGGAAGTGGAAAAACCACATGGAGTATGACTCTGAGTATGCCGACCGTCTGGGCGAGAAGTCCGGACAGGTGGGCTTTTTTCATACCCCTTGATCCGGAAATACTAGATACAGGAGTGTTGAAACATGAAAACTTTGAGAACATTTTTGAACGCTGTCCTGGCAGGTATCTCCATAGCCATCGGCGGAGTGGTATTCCTGTCCTGCGACAATAAATTCGTAGGCGCGTCCCTGTTTGCCGTGGGGCTGCTGGCAGTGTGTACCTTCGGACTGAATCTGTACACCGGAAAGGTCTGCTATGTGCTGGACAATAAGCCCGGCTATATCCTGGATGTGCTGCTGATCTGGGTGGGCAACCTGGTGGGCACCACCGCCACAGGTCTTGCCATCCGTGCCACCCGACTCACCGGCGTGGTAGAGAAGGCCTATGCGCTTTGCCAGGTAAAGCTGGGGGACGGCCTTGTCAGCATTTTCATCCTGTCCGTGTTCTGCAATATGATGATCTATCTGGCTGTGGAGAATTACAAGAACAATCCCCACGAGGCAGGCAAGTATATGGCCATCTACTTTGGCGTGGTAGTATTTATTATGGCAGGCTTCGAGCACTGCGTTGCCAATATGTTCTACTTTGCGGCGGGCGGCTGCTGGAGCGGCAAGACCCTGCTGTATCTGGTGGTCATGACCCTGGGCAATGCCCTGGGCGGTCTGGTGTTCCCGGTCCTGCGGAAAATCGGTGTACCGAAACAATAAAGAGTAAAAACGGGCGCTGCAAAAGCACAATGTCACTAAGTTAGTGACACTGGCCCCAAACACAGCTCCATAACGAGTG
>CAZEPQ010000207.1:0-1986 GCA_964514175.1 uncultured Oscillospiraceae bacterium | reverse complement strand
ATGAGTCTTACCACCGGCGAAAGTCTGGGACAGGTAGCTTCTCAGACCATGCAGGCCATGATGGTCACCAACGCAGTCTGCACCCTGCCGGTATTCCGTCCCGTGGTGGGCATGGATAAGGAAGAGATCATTGCCATCGCTCGGAAAATCGACACCATGGAGACCTCCATCCTCCCCTATGAGGACTGCTGCACCGTCTTTACCCCCCGTCATCCCAAAACCAAGCCCTCCCTGGCTGAAGTGGAGAAGGCTGAAAAGAACCTGGACATCGAGGCCCTGGTAAATGAGGCCGTGGAGGGCACCGAGCAGGTGTTGATTCGCGGTGGTAGATAAAGCATTGCGTCTGGTGACGGCGCTGAAACAGAAAAATCTCACCATCACCGCGGCGGAATCCTGTACCGGCGGACGCATTGCCGCCGCCATCACCTCCGTTTCCGGAAGCTCTCAGATTTTTCCCGGAAGTCTTGTCTCCTACTGTGATGATGTGAAGCACACCTTTTTGGATGTGCCTGAGGCACTTCTCGAATCCCCCGGTGCCGTATCAGAGTCAGTGGCCTGGGCCATGGCCCGTGGGGCCGCCCGAATCTTTGACACGGATCTGGCCTTGGCGGTCACCGGTCTTGCTGGCCCCGACGGGGACGGCAGCGGGCAGCCCGTAGGCACCGTATTCCTGGGACTTTACGCCCAGGGTGATACCCATGTGGAGCATCGAGTGTTTACCGGCACCCGCAGCGAGATCCAGCAGCAGGCCGCGGACCGTGCCCTGGAAATGGCACTTGAATATCTGGAATAAGCCCCTTTCCCTGACCGTTTGAACGATTCGGTCAGGGAAATTTTTTATTTGTGGAATTTCCGTGAAATTTCTTTAGAAAAACACGAAAAAACGTAAAAAGTCCTTGCACTTTTTTACACAACATGGTATGATAGCAGTTGCCTAACTTAAAATCAGCGTACTGCGCCGTAAACGGCGGATTTATTTTTGGGCTGATTAAGCAGGACTTCTCTTTTACAAAGGAAGTGCAATATGGCAAGCACAAATCATGCCACTGAAAAACTGACCGAAGAATTAAAAGCCCCCGTAATGACCCTGCTGGCCAAGGGGCAGAAAGCCGGCATGCTCCAGGCCTCTGAGATCAACAGCGTTCTGGAGAAGCTGGATGTCAACGCCGATCAGATTGAAACCGTATACGAAACCATCGAAAATATGGGCATTCAGATTCTGGGTGCCGAGCTGGAGCTGGACACCGCAGCAGATGTCCACATCGAGGAAGAGGAAGAGCTGGTTGACCCTGTGGAACTGGCTGCCGAGTACAACCTGGATGATCCCGTTCGTATGTACCTCAAGGAGATCGGACAGATCCCGCTGCTCACCGCCGAGGAGGAGCAGGCACTGGCAGCCCGTGTGGCCCAGGGCGACAAATACGCCAAGGATAAGCTCACAGAAGCAAACCTCCGTCTGGTGGTCTCCATTGCTAAGAAGTATTCCGGCCGTGGCCTGCACATTCTGGACCTGATCCAGGAGGGCAACACCGGCCTGATCCGCGCCGTGGATAAGTTTGACTGGACAAAGGGAAACAAATTCTCTACATATGCAACCTGGTGGATCAGGCAGGCCATCACAAGAGCCATTGCCGATCAGGCCCGTACCATCCGTGTACCGGTGCATATGGTAGAGGTCATTAACAAGGCCACCCGCTGCAACAGAAAGCTTGTTCAGGAGCTGGGTCGTGAGCCTACCATGGAGGAGATCGCCGCCGAGCTGGGCCTGCCAGTCGAAAAGATTATCGAGGCAAGCCGCACCGCTGCTGATACCCTGTCCCTGGATACCCCCGTTGGTGATGAAGAGGATACTTCCATCGGCTCTTTCGTAGAGGACGATCGCACCCCCGGTCCTGCCGATGCAACCTCCAACGCATTGCTGGCTGAAGCACTGAAGGAGATCCTGGACACCCTGACCGAGCGGGAAGCCGATGTGCTGCGTATGCG
>CAZEPQ010000206.1:0-2054 GCA_964514175.1 uncultured Oscillospiraceae bacterium | reverse complement strand
TATTAGAGTAATGTCTATAACAGATTATGACGGAGTATATAATCTATGGATTAATACACCAGGAATGGGGTTAAATTCAACAGATGATAGCAGAGAGGGTATTGAAAAGTATTTGAAGCGTAACCCTACGTCAAGCTTTGTAGCAGAGTGTGATGGTATGATAATTGGTGTGATTATGGCAGGTCATGATGGAAGACGAGGATATATACATCATACGGCTGTTTTGCCAGCTTATAGAAATCAAGGAATAGCGAAAAGGCTTGTTGATTGTGCTATATCTGCTTTAGATGAAGAAGGTATAAACAAAGTAGCATTGGTTGCCTTTAAAAAGAATGATATAGGAAATGGTTTTTGGGAGAATATTGGATTTACAGAAAGAGATGATTTAGTATATAGAAACAAAAATATTCATGTGTTAAATAGAATTGATACCTAATCCTATGAAGAGTTAATCAAATCCCGATTTGTTGAACTGTTTAAAACACTTTAGGGATTAAATTGCTATACGCTTCTGTCGGCGGTATCGTGTGCCCTGCCGAGTAATGTTAATCTATTATCTGAATAAAAATAGTTGCCAAGGGCATGCCCTTGGCAACTATTTTTATTCGCTGATATGCTCCATTCCCTGGGCAACCATGGTCTCCACATGGTCATCTGCCAGAGAATAGAAGATGGTCTTGCCTTCCCGGCGGCTTTTCACCAGTCGTCCCTGCTTCAGCAGCCGGAGCTGATGGCTCACGGCGCTCTGATTCATGCCAATGAGGGTGGCAAGGTCGCAGACACAGAGCTCGTGCCGCAAAAGGCTGCATAAGATTTTGAGACGGGTGGGATCACCGAAGAGCTTGAACAGCTCTGCCATGGCAGTCAGCTCCTCCGGGGCGGGAATATTTTCACGCACCGCGTCCACCGTGTCCTGATGGACACAGAGAAATTCGCAGGTTTCCAGTTCCGGGGTATTTGCCATGGGTTTTCGCCTCCTGATTGGGTAGCCTTTTTTATCATTATAGCCTGTTTTCAGAAAAATCTCAAGTGTTAAGAAAAAACTGTACCCAAAGCGGGAAGCCTGTGCTAAAATGGAGAAAAACGACCGGGAGGGAAGTATTATGTGGAATTGGAATGCGGAAAAAACAGCAAAGTGGCTGATCCCTGCCATTGAAATGCCCTATCTGGCGCAGCGGTGGCAGAGCCTGGGCTTCCGGGATGTGCTGGACAATGGCTGTGGCCCCGGACGCCACGGAATTTACTTCGCCAATCAGGGCTTTGATGTGACGGGACTGGATCAGTCCGCCGATGCACTTTCTTATTTTGAAAAATGGGCGAAGGAGACGGGCGTTTCTGTTACAGCGGTTCGGGGAGACATTTTTGAGCTGCCTTTCCCGGATAACGCCTTCGATGCCATCATTGACTATAACGTATCTTACCACACGGACACCGCAGGATTCTTCCGGGCTGTGGGAGAGCTGCGACGGGTGGTGCGTCCCGGTGGAGAAATATATATGACGCTGCTTTCTCAGTCCGATCCGGGCTTCATTTCCGCGTCGGCGGAGGAACATGTGGACCAGTATACCCTGGTGCATGCCGGTGGAACGCCCCATTTTTACGGCAGGAAGGACCATTTTGAACGGATTTTCCAGGGCTTTACCATGGCGACCCCTCCCAGGGAGATTCGTACCGCGGGACTGGATAATCCCAAGGAGAGCACACATTATCATTTGCTGCTGAAAAAGACCAATCGTTGAAAGACGAGCCTGGACAAAAGATCGCCGCCGCAGTTCCATTTCGGACTGCGGCGGCGTTATGTATTATACGGTAGCTTCTTCAGCGTCCAGAGCATGGGTCTTGTTGACCACCTGGGTGACATAGGTGCAGAGAATGTCTGCGGCCTCCTCCGGTGTCAGATGGCTCACGTTCAGGGCGATGTCGTAATTCTTCAGGTCGCTCCATTTGCGATCGGTGTAGTAGTTGTAGTAGGTGGCGCGGGACTTGTCCTCACGGGCGACCTTGGCCTTGGCTTCCTTCTGAGAAAGATTCTCGCGCTGCATTACGGTCTTGAT
>CAZEPQ010000205.1:0-2068 GCA_964514175.1 uncultured Oscillospiraceae bacterium | reverse complement strand
GAACTCGTGTTACCGCCGTGAAAGGGCGGTGTCTTAACCGCTTGACCAACGGGCCTTTTAAGAAAAGGGCGGATTTTTGCGTCCGCCCTTTGGTAGCGGCAACTGGACTCGAACCAGTGACACTCCGGGTATGAACCGAATGCTCTACCAACTGAGCTATGCCGCCATATCAGCCCCAAAAGGGCAAGGCCTATTATATAGATATTTCTCACGTTTGTCAAGAGAAAAATGATATTTTTTTCGTTTTTCCCGTAATATTTTCCCCTTGACAGGCCCATAATATGCAGGGTGATATTATGCGGATCTGGAAAAATGCAATTCTTTGGTACCTGGGCGGGATGGCATACATCTTACTGGAGCTTCTTTGGCGGGGCTGGAGCCACGGCAGCATGTTCGTGGTAGGAGGACTGTGCTTTCTGCTGATTGGAAACATCAACAGTCTGTTCCCGGACATGCCCCTGCTGATGCAGTCTGTGCTGGGAGCCTGTATGGTGACGGCTCTGGAGCTCATCAGCGGCCTCTATTTGAATATATACCTCCGTTTGGGGGTCTGGGACTACAGCCCGATGCCCTACTCCTTCCTGGGACAGGTTTGCATGGGGTACTTCTTTCTGTGGATCATCGTGGCCTTTTTCGCCGTTTTTCTGGATGATTTTTTGCGGTTCAAGCTGTTCGGGGAGGGGAAACCCGTGTATCGGTGGATTTAATTTAACATGAAAGCCGCGGTGCCTTTTCGCCGATGGCTTTTTGTTATCGCACTGCTTTCTGCGCCCTCATCGGTCTCGCTCGTTCCTCGCAAGCCAGCTTCCCTATAGAGAAACAACTCCCGCATCCATTTTGGATGCGGGAGAAACGCACTTATTCAGTGGTATAGTTGTCGAAATAACCCTGGATATAGACGATGGGAGTTCCCTTATCGCCAGAGCCGGAGGTCAGGTCGCAGAGAGAACCGATCAGGTCGGTAAGGCGGCGGGGGGTGGTACCCTCGGATACCATCTGGCCCACCAGAGAGCCGTCCTTCTTCTTGATCTCTTCCTTGATGGCGTTCCGAAGGGCTTCGCCGGAGAGGGAAGCAAAATCGTTGTCAGCCAAATACTTGAGCTTCAGCTCGTTGGGGGTGCCCTCCAGGCCTGCGGTGTAGGCGGGGGAAACCACGGGGTCAGCCAGCTCCCAGATCTTGCCCACGGGGTCCTTGAAGGCGCCGTCGCCGTAAACCATGACTTCCACATACTTGCCGGTCTCATCCAGCATCTTCTGCTGAATGGCTTCCACCAGGTCCTGGCATTCTCTGGGGAACAGCTTTACGGACTCCTCGGTGGCCTTGTTGGTGCCCAGGAGGCCGTACTTCTCATTGTAGCCGCTGCCATTCACAGGGGTGGTCATAATTTCGTCCAGGCCGTAGACACGCTCGGCACCGGCAGCCACCAGCAGACGCTTGGTACGCTTGCGGGAGTGAATGTCGCAGTGCAGCACATTCTTGGTATAGTCCAGGATGGCACGGCAGTCATTGGCGAAGATCACCTCTGCCTCAGCGCCGGACTCTTCAATGAGCTGCTTATAGTAATCCACATAGTCCACACCGGTGAAGGGGTGTACATTGGAACCGAAGAGCTCACGATACTTCTCCAGGGACAGCACGTCACGGTAGGGGTCAACGCCCTTCTCGTCCAGCATGTCCAGATCCACCAGGTGGTTGCCCACCTCGTCGGAGGGATAGGACAGCATGAGAACCACTTTCTTTGCGCCCTTGGCAATACCACGGAGGCAAATGGCAAAACGGTTACGGCTGAGAATGGGGAAAATAACACCGATGGTCTCGCCGCCCAGTTTTGTACGGACATCCTCGGCAATATCATCTGTCGTTGCATAGTTGCCCTGTGCGCGGGCCACAATGGCCTCAGTCATGGCCACAACGTCACGGTTGCGAATTTCAAATCCGTCGGTGCGGGAAGCCTCCAGCACAGACTCAGTTACGATCTTGACAAGATCATCATTGGCACGAATAATGGGTGCGCGGATACCTCTGGATACAGTACCAACCATCCGGCTCATAAAACCACTCCCAAAA
>CAZEPQ010000204.1:0-2092 GCA_964514175.1 uncultured Oscillospiraceae bacterium | reverse complement strand
CTCGTTATGGAGCTGTGTTTGGGGCCAGTGTCACTAACTTAGTGACATTGGCCGGTAGGACGCCCTCGTTCTTTGTGGATCGTTCATCTGTAAGCTGCGATCATACGATAGCACATCGGCTTTGCCGAAATCCATCGAACCAAGGCATACAGGAAAAAAATCTCAGGAAATTTCTTTGGCTTTTACCTGGATTTGCCCCAGGACAAAGGGAAGTACCTGCTCCTTAGTAATTTCCAGCACATAACAGAACTCATTATAAAGCTGCTTTTCCGCATTTTTCAGCTGTTCCAGATCGCTCATGGGCAGAGATTTCCCCGCCGGCAGACTCTCGGAATGGGCATGGATGGCCTTTACCATACGGATCAGTTCCACTGTATCGCCGCTTCGCAGTGTTTTGATAGAAAGCTCCCGACGCTCCTTGCTGTCGTTGATCCATTTCCTGCTCCAGCCAAACTCCTGCTGCACCAGAGCACAGATTTCCTCCGCGGACAGCACGTTTCTCAGCTTCACCCGCTGGGGATCTGCATCCGCAGGCAGAAACAACTGGATATGTTCATCGCTGACGGGAGCCAAAAGGTAATAATCCTTTTTCCCGCCTCCCAAATCCTTCTGCTCCACTCCACGCACACGACAGACGCCATGTGCGCCGTAATGTACCGTGTCTCCAATGTTCAAACTAATCTTCTCCATGCCGCTCCAACCTCCAAAGCACAACGCAGCCAAATCCATCCAAAGCGCTAAAGAGCGCACCTCTCTAAAGATATTATAGCGTTTTTTTCAGGGAAATGTAAGCAAAATTTTCACCTATATCCCAAACTTTTTTACCTGTAAATCCACTCCTTTATTGATAAATTCCCCGCATATATACAAAACGCCCGCACCGAAAGTTCGATGCGGGCGCAGCCGTCTCCGGCTTATTCCATATCAAGCACATTGCAGATAAAGGTGGTAAATTCCTTCATGGCGTTGGTGGCCTCGGGATAGGCGCCATAGTCCATGGCGAAGGTGTGAGGCATGTCCTTGCCGAAGTGTAGCAGCACTTCGCAGTTGGCCTTGGCTGCCTTCTGGACGATGCGGATTGCGCCGGCTGCCAGACTTTCACCGCCGCCTGCCTGGACAAACATGGGCGGGAATCCGCTAAAATCACCGTGAATGGGAGATAGTCTCGGGTCTGTGAGATCCCAATCTCCCACATAGGCCTTACGGATGCCCTCGCAGCAATCTACGAACATATCCGTCTTGTAAAGATCCCGCTGATCGTAGCACATATCATCCACAGGTGAGGAGCACCAAAGAGCCGCAGGCAGAGGCAGCCCCTCCATTTTCAGCGCATGGGTCAGGGACAGGGTCAGACCGGCACCGGCAGACTCGCCGCCCACCACGATCTTCTTATAGCCCTTCTCCAAAAGACCCTTGTAGAAATCCACACAGTCATCCACCGCTGCGGGGAACTTGTGATAGGGTGCCAGACGGTACTCCACCGCATAGCCCTCCAGTCCGGTGGCCTCCAGGAAATGCACCAGGGTCTCCCCTGCTGTCATAGCCGAACCCAGAGTGTAGCCACCGCCATGAATATACAGATGGCAGCAATCGGAACGAACACCTTCACGGGTCACATGAAGTCCTGTTACGCCGCCCAGTTCCATCTTCCCGCCGGAATAGCCCTCCGGGATCACAGGCTCCGGGGGCACATAATCAGGAGGCATCATGGGCACACCAAGGCTTAAATACTCTTCCGGAATTCCCGGCCCGCCAATGGGTCCGCCGGGGTTAAAGCTGCCTACCTCCGGGGTCTCCGCTGAGGGAGGCGCCGAAGGAACCTTGCTCTGAAAATCCAAAAATGCTTTGCTGGGCATGATGAATTCCTCCAATCAAAATCAGTTTATATTCTAATTATATCAGCCATTCTTCATTTTGTCGAGGAAGTTTCATTGACGAAACCGTGGATTCATACTATAATGTATCTACTTTTGTGAAAATGGAGGAACACAAATGAAAGAAGGAAATGTGAAAGCCCTGCTGCCCATCGGGGTATTTCTGGTGCTCTACCTCGGCCTAGGCATACTGTTTGAATACGTATTGAAGATCCCCA
>CAZEPQ010000203.1:0-2147 GCA_964514175.1 uncultured Oscillospiraceae bacterium | reverse complement strand
AGTCTACCTATTCCAGCACATCCGCAATTAGCATGGATTATTATATCAGATTATTCGGATTTGTCAACAGCTATTTTTTATTTCTTATGAATAAATTTAAAACCTTTATGCTTTCCCGTTGCAAAACACGGTACATTCTGGTACAATATTCGTTAGACTATAAAATGGGGTGGAGTTTACATATGCCTCGATTTTTTGTGGATACATCCGTCCGTGATCAGCAGTGTGCCGTGCTGACCGGCGAAAATGCGGCCCATGCCAAGGTGCTGCGGCTACGCAAGGGCGACGAGGTCACCCTCTGCGATGGCGAGGGCACGGATTTTGCTTGCGAAATCACAGATATCAGCCCTGATCAGGTGTGTCTTGTGATCCACCATCAGGCTCCCTCGGAAAGCGAACCCAAAATTTTTGCTTCGATTTACATAGGCTTTTCCAAGGGCGACAAGCTGGAACATGTGATCCAGAAGGCCACGGAGCTGGGTGCGGCGGAAATTGTCGCCTTTCCCTCTTCCCGCTGTGTCGCGAAATATGACGAAAAATCCCTGCAAAAGAAGTTGCCCCGCTGGCAGAAGATCGCCGCCTCCGCAGCAGAGCAGTCCGGTCGTGGAAGGATTCCCCAGGTCCTCGCCGTGGGATCCTACAAGGAAGCACTGGAGCGGGCTTCTCAGGCTGATAAGGCCCTCTTCTTCTACGAAAATGAACAGGCCCATACACTGACTGCATCCCTGCAAGCGGAATTTTCCACCATAGCCCTTATGACCGGGCCCGAGGGCGGATTCTCCGAAGAGGAAGCCCAGATGGCCTCAAAGTGTGGGCTTGAGATCTGCACTCTGGGAAAGCGGATCCTTCGCTGTGAGACCGCTCCCCTCTGCGCCCTCTCCGCGGTGATGTATGCTGTGGGTGAATACTAAAATAATGAAATTTGAGATATATCAGGTGAACAAAAAATGAGCTTAAAAATTGGCATTGACGTTGGTTCTACCACCGTCAAAGTAGTTGTGCTGGACGAGCACGACGAACTGTTGTTCCGGTCCTACGAGCGTCACTTCTCCATGGTCCGTGAAAAGACCTGTGAGCTGCTTCGTCGGGCAGAACCCATTCTCTCCGGCAAGAAGGTCAAGGCAGTAATTACCGGCTCCGCCGGTCTGGGTCTGGCAAAGTCCGCCAACGTGGACTTTGTGCAGGAGGTTTTTGCCACCGCCGAGGCTGTGGAGAAATTTATTCCAGACACCGACGCCGTCATCGAATTGGGCGGCGAGGACGCCAAGATCATCTTCTTCCAGGGTTCTCTGGAGGAGCGCATGAACGGTTCTTGTGCAGGCGGCACCGGCGCCTTCATCGACCAGATGGCAACTCTGGTAGGCGTTACCGCCGACGAGCTGGACGAGCTGAGCCTGGGCTATGAGAAACTCTACCCCATCGCCTCCCGCTGCGGCGTTTTCGCCAAGTCTGACATTCAGCCCATCCTGAACCAGGGCGCACGAAAAGAGGACGTGGCAGCTTCCATCTTCCAGGCCGTTGTGGACCAGACCGTGGCAGGTCTTGCCCAGGGTCGTGACATCACCGGCAAGGTGGTATTCCTGGGTGGCCCTCTGCACTTCCTGAAGGGCCTGCGGCAGCGGTTCAAGGAGACCCTGAAGCTGGATGACGAACACGCCATATTCCCGGAAAACGGCGACTGCTTCGCCGCCATCGGCGCCGCGCTGTGCTCCGAGGGCTACGAGGATGCCCTGTATGAGGATATCTATGACCGACTGGTAAAGTCCGTGGATGACCGGGGCAACACTCAGACCATGCCGCCTCTGTTCCAAAACCAGGCGGAATACGACGAATTCCTGGCCCGCCACAATGCCACAAAGCCCCCCGAAGTGGATGCAGATACCTACACCGGAAAAGCCTATCTGGGCATTGACGCAGGCTCCACCACCACAAAGCTCTGTCTCATCGCTCCCAACGGTGCGCTGCTTTATACATACTACAGCTCCAACCGGGGCAATCCTGTCTCCGTCATTCTGGAGCAGCTCCATGATATCTATGGCCGTTTCGGCAGCCGCATCACCATTGCAGGCAGCGCCGTCACCGGTTACGGTGAGGATCTGATCAAGTCCGCATTCAAGGTGGACGAGGGTCTGGTCGAGACCGTGGCC
>CAZEPQ010000202.1:0-2167 GCA_964514175.1 uncultured Oscillospiraceae bacterium | reverse complement strand
TCTGCACCGGCGTGCAGCCCATGACCTTCAAGAACTGCTACGGCAAGGCTACCCGTGCTCTGGCTATGTGGCATCAGGCCCGTGGTGGCGTGCTGAACATTGAGGGCGGCAAGTTCGACATCGAGAAGACCGCATTCCAGATCAAGTCCGGCGCTTATGTCAACATCAACATGAAGGACGCAGAGCTGAACATGGGTGAGGGCGGCGTCATTATCCAGCAGCTTGAGAGCGATGACGCAGGCGGAATCGTGACCCGTAAGTATGTGGTTCCCGCACAGGAGGATGACTGGTCCACCGTGGCTCCCGCAGCCGACGGCGTGCCCGATTCCAACGCTGTCTTTGAGAACCAGACTCTGGTGGGCGACATCTACAACTCCGTCTATGGCCGCAAGCATGGCCTGAACGTGGTTCTGAAGAACACCACCCTGAAGGGCGTTGTATCCTCCTCCAATGCAAACCATCTGAAGGAAGACGGCACCGTGGCTCCCGGCGGCTATGCCTTCGAGTTTGACAACCATTGGGATGCCAAGACCGTGGCCGACTACAAGGTTTACGATCCCAAGGCATACACCTATGGCTGCCGCCTGAAGAACACCGTGGCTCCCGCTGTGAACAATGAAGTGAAGCTGACCCTGGAGGCCGGCTCCGTCTGGACTGTTACCGGAAAGAGCTATCTGACCGCTCTGACCATCGGCGCAGGCTGCTCCGTGGCTGGTACCGTCACCGTGAACGGTGAAGTTGTCACCGGCGAGGGCACCTACACCGGCAACATCGTTGTGGAAGCATAATTAAAAATATTCCGTAGGGGCCGATGCCTATGACCGAAGGGAATACCCGTGGTGCATCGGCCCCTATACTTATTCGGAGGATGAATCTATGTATCGTCATATTTCCCTGTACACCCTGGAGGAACAGCCTGCCAACGGCAAGACCAAAGAGGAAAACACCCGGATTTTGAAGGAAATGCTGGAAAAGCTGCCGGAGATCGAGCCCTCCATCGTAAATAATGTGGTGGGGCTGGGCCTCGGAGGACCTCCCGGCATGCCCGGATTCTATGAGGTTGCTCAGATCATCGACTTTGAGACCATGGAGGACTGCATGGCTTATCCCATGACCAAGGGCCACGGCGCTCTGGTGGAATTCGGCAATGGGGTCATCAAAGACGTAGCGATTATTGATTTTGAGGTGTAATTCAGCACCGGAGTGCGGTGCATATGGATGGTGATAAATGTGATTCTGATGGATGAAAAAGATCTGCTGGACCAGCAGGGCATGGAGCGGGCATTTTCCCGCTATTTTGTGGACGTGAAGCAGGAATGCGGAACGACACTGAACGCAATGCTGGATGCCCGTGTGAAATCCTGTGATTATGAGGATCGAAGTGTGATCCTGTGGGCGGAAACAAAGCCTTGGATGGCCAATCCCGGCGGGATCACTCATGGCGGCATCACAGCGGCCTATCTGGATTTGGTCATGGGACTGCTGTGCAGATATTTTTCCAATGGGCACATGACAGTGTCCATCCATATGGACGTGAATTATCTCAGGGCCATTCCCATCGGCACGAGACTGTGCATCAAGGCCAGGCTTACCAAAGCGGGCAAATCCATCTGCTTTGTGGAGGGCGGCCTTTGGGCGGAAGAGGACCCGGAAAACCTGTTTGCCACAGCCAGCGGCGCGTACTCCGTGGCAAAAACCAAATAAAAATGCCCCCTGAAGTGGCCCGTAATCGGCGCTGCTTCAGGGGATTTTGCTGTTGTGTGCTTGTGGCGGCGTAGCCTTCCGGCAGTCTCTCTTTGGCAGTACCTGCATGGCTGTCATCAGGTTCTGCAGCAGGTCCGGAAGCCCGTTCCCCATGGACTGTCCGATCACGAGTGCCAGCCAGACCACGGGGATGTACAAAAAGAGGCAGAGGACAACGTCCCCTGCCTTGAATGGGTATCTAATGTGTGTTACCTCCGATAATTATCGAGCAATATCTTTGCGCCGTTTCGTTGTTTTGGTTTGTGTTGGTATGTAAGACTCTATTCAATTATGGTCTGCATGAAACTGAGAGTTGTTTTTTGCTTATCTATTTCTTTTTTACAGGTATCCATACCTCATACTGCGCATTCTCTGGGTCTGGATTCAGATAAACCTCAATGTCTGGAGCATTTGCATATTCATA
>CAZEPQ010000201.1:0-2207 GCA_964514175.1 uncultured Oscillospiraceae bacterium | reverse complement strand
TCAGGCAGCGTCCCGGATGCTGAAAAATATACACTATCGCATTGCAGCGGCGGCCATCTATCAGGATGGAAAGATGATCGCCTGTGGTCTCGGTGTGATCGAGCGGGGACATGTGGGGCTGTATGATATCTATGTGGACGCGGACTGCCGCCGCAGAGGTCTTGGCGGCGATATCTGTACTGCCATTATGAATGCGGGTAAAGCTCAGGGCTGCGACAAGGCCTATTTACAGGTCCTTGCGGACAACGTTGGCGCCAGAGCCCTGTACAAACAGCTTGGTTACGAAGAAAGCTATGGATATTGGTTCCGTGTAAAAGCCATTTAAGGAGGTCCTTTTTATGAAAACTGCAAGATTTGTTCTCAAAATTGTGGGTGCATCCCTGACGGTGGCTGGCACCGTGTGCCTAGTCATCGGCTTCTGGGACAAAATCATTGATCTGTTCCGCAGAGATCCCGAATAAAAGTGTTCCGCCGCTTCCTGGGAAGCGGTGGATTTTTATACATAGCCATAAAGACCACGGACAGATACTTCGCCGGATGAAACCGTATCCAGTTCTCCACTGGTATATCGTACCATTAGACCGCCATCTTCGTCAATATCTAATGCCCAGGCGTAGCGGGATTCCTGACCACGAAGGACTTTGATTTCCTTTCCTAGGGTAACACAGTCCTGGCGGTAACGGGAAAGCCAAAGAGCTTTTTCTGTTAAAAGTGCGCTGCTCATTTGGGAAAAACGGGTGACAAGAGCAGCGGAAAGGGCAGGAAAGTAAACGTCCTTTCGAGTGGACATGCGAAGGCTGGTTGCAATGTTCTGAATTTCCTGGGGGAAATCGTCAAAACGCTGGTTTAAGTTGATGCCGATGCCGATGATGATATAATTGATGGAGTTGGAGGTCCAGTCGGCGTCCATTTCTGTCAAAATGCCGGCCAGCTTTTTCTGATTCATTACCAGGTCGTTGGTCCACTTGATGCCGGGACGGGTGCCGGAGACCGTCTCAATGGCATCACACCCGGCAACCGCAGCCATGGCGGTGACGTGGCTTACCTGATTGGGGGCGCATTTGGGGCGCAGCAGCAGGGAAAAATATAGACCCTGTCCCTTGGGGGAGGAAAAGCTACGGCCCTGACGGCCTCGGCCTCCTGTCTGTTCCAGGGCAATGAGCACTGTGCCGTGGGGAGCGCCGGCCTCTGCCATGCGCTGGAGCTGGCTGTTGGTGGAGTCCGTAGAATCGACTACATTTATATGATCCTTCCAGGGATGACCCTTCAGGAGAAGCTGAATTTCAGATTGGAGTTCCCTTGCGTTATGCACAGAATTTCACCTCGGTGCTAGTTTACCATGTTATAGGAAAATCCGCAAGAAAAAATATAAAGATGTAAAGGAAAAAGGCTTGACAAGCGGACTGAAATGTAGTACAATCTCGTCTGTTAAGTCTACGACCTTTACAGCAGGAGGAAACCATGGAACTGAGTACCTTGAATCGTACCCTTCTGTTTGATACCTACGGCGACATGCTGACCGAGAAGCAGCGGCTATGCTTCGACCTTCGGTACAATCAGGATCTTTCCCTTGGAGAGATCGGTGAGTTGGAGGGCATCAGTCGGCAGGCTGTCCGGGATAATATCGTCCGCTCCGAAGCCCAGCTTCTGGAGATGGAGGAGAAGATCGGCGCCGTGCGGCGGCAGCTCCAGATGGAGACTGCGGAAGTAATTCTTCGGGAAGCTGCAAAAGAGGCCGAGGATTTGGGCGAAGCAGGAAAAGCCATTGCCCGTAAGATTTTAAAGGTGCTTGAGAGCGTGGAGGAGTGATCACATGGCCTTTGAAGGTTTAACTGAAAAGCTTGCTGCCTCGTTCAAAAAGCTCCGCAGCAAGGGCCGGCTTACCGAAGCTGACGTTAAGGAGGCTATGCGAGAAATTCGCCTGGCTCTGCTGGAAGCCGACGTAAGCTATAAGGTTGTCAAGGATTTCGTCAAGAAGGTAACTGAGCGTGCCATTGGCACCGATGTGCTGGAAAGCCTGACCCCGGCTCAGATGATCGTCAAGATCGTCAATGAAGAGCTGGTTGCCCTGATGGGAAGCGAAAATTCCAAGCTGCAGATTTCTTCCAAGCCCCCCACAGTGGTAATGCTGGTTGGTCTGCAGGGCGCAGGTAAAACTACCAACGGCGCAAAGCTGGCTGGCCTGATGAAAAAGGATGGCAAGCAGC
>CAZEPQ010000200.1:0-2220 GCA_964514175.1 uncultured Oscillospiraceae bacterium | reverse complement strand
GTTCATAATGTCATCTCCTAAAAGTAATAAAGTATTTCTTGAAATTATTCATCTCTCTGGGTACAATATCCCCAGGAGCGCATTCCTTTCTATATTTTAGTACAAAAATTGCGCCCCGGCAACTGTTATTTTACCGAAATTCAGCGTTTTGGAGGATTTTTTTCGTGAGGACTGCCGGAATTATCTGCGAATACAACCCCTTTCATCTGGGACACCAGCTTCAGATCCGGAAAACCCGGGAAATATTAGGGGAGGATACTGCCATTGTCTGTCTGATGAGTGGCAATTATGTCCAGCGGGGGGAGCCTGCGGCCTTTGACAAATGGACCCGTGCCGCCGCCGCGGTTCAGGGAGGCGCGGATCTGGTGCTGGAGCTGCCCATCACCACCGCAGTCAATGCTGCCGGGTATTTTGCATCCGGGGCGGTAAAATACCTGGACAAGCTGGGCTGTGTGGAGTATTTGTCCTTCGGCAGTGAGTGCGGAGAGCTGGAAAAGCTCAAGGCTACAGCCGAAGCCTTGAATGGGCCGGATTTTGAGACGGCACTCCAGGAGCAGCTTGCCTTCGGGGTGTCCTATGCCGCCGCCAGGACCCTGGCCCTGAAAAAGCTGGGTGGGGACAGCGAAATTTTAAAGACACCCAATAACGCTCTGGCAATCGAATATCTGAGGTCCCTTACCGACTTGGACAGCCGCATTTTGCCCCTGACCATTTCACGGGATATGTCCCTGGCTTCTGCCAGCACCATTCGGGAAAATATGGGGACAGAGGATTGGAAAAACTGGGTGCCTCAAAGCGCACTTTATGAGTCTGCTGCCGTCCATACATTGAATAATGGAGAACGGGCCATGCTGGCGGTGCTGCGGACCCTGCCGGAGGAGACCTTTCGTAACATGGCCTTTGACGCAGAGGGCCTTTGGCGCAAGGTTATGAAGGCATGCCGCAGTGAAAACAGCGTTTACGATATCATCATGTCCTGTAAATCCAAACGTTATGCCTTTTCCAGACTGCGGCGGACGCTTTTGTGCCTGTTTTTGCGGCTGGACAGAGAGGCAATGGGGGTGGAAGCCCCCTATCTCCGGGTGCTGGCCTTCAATGACCGGGGCCGTGCCATGCTACGTCTGGCAAGCCAGGCGGAGGGAATTCCTCTGGTATCCGGCGCTATCCCCAAAACGGAGGAAGCTAAGGCCTATTTTGCGCTGGAAAGCCGTGCGGCGGATCTCTACGGCCTCTTTGCACCGGAGGGGGTCAGGGAACCCTGGGGACGGGAAAAAGGCCATCGTCCTGTGATGCTGTAATGTCGGATTTTGTCGAATTTAATCAAAATGTTTATGGATGAAATGTGCCCCAAAATCATTGCATAAATTGGATGTTTATGGTAAATTATTGGCGTAAGCTTACGAAAAAAGATTTCGCTGTTCTTCCGGGAGGGAAGGCGGCGGGGGAGGATATTTTATGGAAACCTTATTGAACGTAGTCATTGCCGACGGCAATGAAGCGTTTGTTGACGCCGTCAAAGAGGGAATCGCCGCCACAGACAGCTTTGCGGTGGTAGGTGTCACCGGAAACGGCGAAGAAGCGGTTCGTATGGTGAAGCAGAAACGGGGCGACATCCTGATTATGGACCATATGCTGTTGGGGCTTGACGGCATTGGTGTTCTGACCAAACTGAAAAATGACGGCTGCACGCCGGCGGTCATGGTCACATCGGCCTTTATCAGCGACTTTATGATGCAGCAGTTGGGGGCGCTGGGCGCAAGCTGCTTTATGGTGAAGCCCTGCACTGTGGAAGCCGTGATCCAGAATTTGAAGCTCCTGCGGGAGACCGGTTCCACCGGAAGAAATATTTCCGGAATTCAGCGGCACAACGCCATTGAGTCCATGGTGACCAGTGTGATCCACGAGATCGGTGTCCCGGCCCACATCAAGGGCTATCAGTATCTGCGCTATGCCATCATCGTGGCGGTGGAGGACATGGACGTGATCAATGCCATTACCAAGGTGCTTTACCCTCAGGTGGCAAAGCATTTCGGCACCACACCCTCCAGAGTGGAGCGGGCCATCCGTCACGCCATCGAGGTGGCCTGGGACCGGGGCGACCTGGAGACCTTGCAGAAGTTCTTCGGATATACCGTGTCCAACGCAAGAGGAAAGCCCACAAATAGTGAGTTCATTGCCCTGATCGCTGATAAGCTGCAGCTTCAGCTCAAGAACAGCGGC
>CAZEPQ010000199.1:0-2341 GCA_964514175.1 uncultured Oscillospiraceae bacterium | reverse complement strand
GCAGGCGAATATTATTGAAAAATGTACTGTTGAATATTTATGAATTTCAGGCTCCCTGGGCATATGAAGTGCTGAAGGACATTTTAAAACCGGAGATGCAGGTTTGCGTCCTCACTATGACCCACGGAGACGAGATCCCAGACGGGGAGACCTGGGAAAAGTGGTATACCCCCGGCAGTCATGTCTATGGAGTTTTAACGGGTGCTTATGGCGCTTACGGTATCCCGGAGGAGAATATTTCCTTTGTGGGGCTGTACCATGATACCACTGAAACAGCACGGCAGAAGATCGGTCGGGCTGACGTGGTTTTTGTAACCGGCGGTCTGCCGGATAAGTTCTATGACCGGATGAAGGCCATGGAACTCATCGAAACGGTTCAGAATTTCCCTGGAATTTTCATGGGATGCAGTGCAGGGGCCATGGTGCAGATGGGGGAGTATCATATCACACCGGATGAAGATTATGATTCCTATGGCTATTACCCCGGTCTGGGGCTGCTGGATGGTTTTGAGCCGGAGGTACATTTTGCAGGTACCCAGGTCCAGTTGGAGTCCGTTGAAAAGTATCAGAGGGAGCGGCACAAAACCGTATACGCCATGACCAACAACGGTGGTCTGCTGGTGGAAGGGGAGAAGATCACTCCCTTTGGTGATGTGACCGTGTTCCCCGGAGGGCAGGCATGAAAGAAAAACGACTGGATTTTGAAATTCTGCGGATCATAGCCATTTTTCTGGTGGTGTTTAACCACACAGAACACCGTGGATTTTCCCTGTATCTTATGGAGGGCGGTTCTTTCGTCAATGACGCGGTAAGTCTTTTTCTGGCCATCGTCTGCAAGATCGCCGTGCCCCTGTTTTGGCTTGTTTCCGGCGGGTTGCTGCTGAATAAGGATGAACTGGTGAGAACCGTGGTTTGGAAGCGGGTTCTTCGGATGGGTGTGACCCTCGTACTGTTCTCCGGCCTGCTCTATTTCTTCTGGAACAGATGGGGCTATGTGGAGTCGCCGGGGCTTCGGGACTTTGTGACCCGTGTCTGGAGCGAGGGGATTTCTGAGCCATATTGGTATCTCTATGCCTATACGGCTTTGATGCTGATGCTGCCCCTTCTGCGGCCCATGGTGCGGGGACTTTCCAACACTACGTTTGTGTATCTGTTTTTGCTCCATGTGCTGTATAAAGGACTGGCGGACCCCTTGGGCTATCTGCTTGGAATTGGCTCCCTGAACAATGATATGTATCTTCCACTGGTGGAGCAAACTTTGTTCTATTTTATCATGGGATATTATTTGGCCCATCGGTTCCCATGGGAACTGATGACCGGGAAAAAGCTGGCGGGGCTTTGCGTAGCGGCTTTGCTGGCTGTAGGGGCCATGTTCTTACTGACCTGGGACGATGTGGCCCAGCATGGAGAGAGCACCCATTTCTTTATGGACAGCTTCCTCTGCTTCCCGGTGTTTGCGGTTTACGCACTGGTGCATCATTTTACGGAGAAGCACCCCATAGAGGGTGTTTGGGCAAAAATTATCGCTACTCTGGGGGGCTGTGTGTTTGGAACTTATCTGCTGGAGGGAATTCTCCGGCGGGAGCTGCTGCCCCTGTATTATGCGCTGGAGCCGAAGATTCATGTGCTTCCGGCCTGCTTCGTGTGGGTGTTTACTGTGGTGATCTGCGGTTTCGCAATTACCTGGGGGCTGAAGAAAATTCCGGTTTTTAACCGTCTGCTGTAAGGATTTTCGGTGAAAAAACAAGAAAACAGTGGACTTTTTGCAAAAATTCTGCTAAACTCCAATTATGTAAACAAGGAGGCGCTGCAATATGAAATGCCCGTTTTGTACTTATGAAGAGAGTAAGGTCGTGGACTCCAGACATTCCGAGGATGGTTTGTCTATTCGTCGCCGCCGTGAGTGCCTGAGCTGCGGCAAGCGATTCACCACCTACGAGACAGTGGAGAGCCTTCCCATTTTTGTGGTGAAAAAGGATGGTCGTCGGCAGACCTTTGATCGGAATAAGGTGCTCAGCGGTATGCTGCGGGCCTGTGAGAAACGTCCCGTATCCACCGCAAAGATTGAGTCTGCCGTGTCTGAGATCGAGCAGATCGTTCAGAATTCCCTCGAGCGGGAAGTGAAGAGCGATTATATTGGTGAACTGGTTATGGAGCGGTTGAAGCCTCTGGACGAGGTCAGCTACGTTCGTTTTGCGTCCGTGTATCGTCAGTTTAAGGACATCAATAGTTTTATGGCTGAACTGAATAAGATTCTTGCTGAAAAATAAAAGGAAAGCACCTGGGGGCCAATGTCACTAAGTTAAGCTAATGAATCCCCCTGCCGTCGAAAGAGAGACGG
>CAZEPQ010000198.1:0-2348 GCA_964514175.1 uncultured Oscillospiraceae bacterium | reverse complement strand
ATGGGAGTCGGAGCCGATGATCATTTTGCCGCAGCCTGCATACCGTTCCCGCATGTAGGAGTGAATGACACTCTGGTGGGCGGGGACAAACTCACCGCCGTACTTTTTTGCGGCGGAAAGGCCGAACACATGGTCATCCTCGTTGATGGTGCCGCCCACGGCGCAAAGGCTGTTGTGGCAGTTGGTCAGCACATAGGGCAGGGGAAATTCGGTGAGGCCGCTGGCCCGGGCAGTCTGAATGATGCCCACATAGGTGATATCATGGGACGCCATGGCGTCAAATTTCATTTTCAGATGCCGCATGTCGCCGCTGGTGTTATGGGCGGCCATGATGCTGTAGGCCATGGTCTTTTTGCGGCCTTCCTCGGCGGAAAATCCCATGGACTGTGCCTCCGGGGAGGTCACGGCAGCGCCGGAGAGATAGTAGCCGCCGTCATTCCATACTGTAATCATGCTTTGCCCTCCTAAATTGCAAAAGTTTTGTTTATTCTATCAAAAAATAGCGCTCATTGCAAGAGAAAGTGAAAAATATGGCGTTATTTTGAATTTTTCGACTTTGGAGGCTGCATTTTTGGCATTAAGGACGGAATTTATGACCGCATTTTCTGCATACATTTTTGGGGATCCCGGTGCCCAGAAAGTTCCACAGCACACTGCGCCCACCCTCCAGCTTGCCAATGTCCTGAGAGCCGCATTTGGGACAGCGCAAGGGGCCGCTTACGTCCAGGTCCAGCCAGCGATCTCCGATGTTCAGGGCGTCTTTCGGGTCCTGGGGCGGGATCTGGGAACGAATAATGGTTTGGGGTACCTGACCCTGGTCTGTGATGTAGTTTAAAAGGTAGACCCGGAGCTGCTTGTCCTTGTCACGGCCCAGGGCTTTTTCGATTTTCTCCATGATTTCATTGAAGCTGCGGACAGACTGGATACGGCCACGGTTGTGGTAGATGTCCAGCATTTCAGAAAAGTCGAATTCTGTGCCGTCAATGGTGCAGCGGGTATTCCTGTTTTCTTTCGGATGGATGGGGCAGCCGCAGTGAACGCACTGGGATGCCTGATCGCTGATCTCTTTGCCGCATTCCGGGCATATGATGAGTGCCATAGTCGTCTCCTTTTTCTTGCGGTGGGATGGGAGGGGATTGCGTTTCGCCCCCGATGACACGGGCCATCGGGGGCGGGGAAGCTTATTCCAGATTCTTCTTGAGGATTTCCAGTTCTTCCTTCAGGGCTGCGGGCAGCTTGTCGCCGAAGTCCTTGTAGAATTCTTCGATGTTGGCAACATCCTCTTTCCACAGGTCCTTGTCAACGCTCAGAAGGTCGGTGAGGGTCTCAATGGACACATCGGTGCCCTCCAGGTTGATGTCGGTGGGATAGGGCTCGTAGCCGATGGGGGTCTCCTGGGCATCCACTTCGTCGAAGCAGCGCTTCAGGATCCACTCCAGCACACGGAGGTTGTCACCGAAGCCGGGCCAAATGAAGTTGCCCTCGTCATCGGTGCGGAACCAGTTGACGTTGAAGATCTTGGGCTGATTGGGGATGATGTCGCCCATATCCAGCCAGTGCTGCCAGTAGTCGCCCATGTGATAGCCGCAGAAGGGACGCATTGCCATGGGATCACGGCGCAGCACACCCACAGCGCCGGTGGCGGCAGCGGTGGTCTCGGAGGCCATGATGGAGCCTACGAATACGCCGTGATTCCAGTCGCGGGACTGATAAACCAGGGGAGCGGTCTTGGCCCGGCGTCCGCCGAATACGATGGCGGAGATGGGCACGCCCTGGGGATTTTCGAACTCAGAGGAGATGCAGGGGCAGTTCTTGGTGGGAGCGGTGAAACGGCTGTTGGGATGGGCAGGCTTCTTTTCGTCGCCCCGGTGCCAGTCCAGGCCGTTCCAGTCGATGAGGTGCTCGGGGATGGCATCGCCCTTGGACAGACCGTCCCACCACACAGTGCCGTCTTCGGGGTTGTAGGCCACGTTGGTGAAGATGGTGCCGCTCTTGGTGGACTCCAGAGCATTGAAGTTGGACTTGGCGTTGGTGCCGGGAGCCACGCCGAAGAAGCCGTTCTCGGGGTTCACAGCCCACAGACGGCCGTCGGGACCCACACGGAGCCAGGCAATGTCGTCGCCCACGCACCAGACCTTCCAGCCCGCCTTCTTGTAGCCCTCGGGAGGAATGAGCATGGCCAGATTGGTCTTGCCGCAGGCGGAGGGGAAAGCGGCGGAGAGGTAGCGAACCTCACCCTGGGGATTTTCGATGCCCAAAATGAGCATATGCTCGGCCATCCAGCCCTCTTCCTTACCCAGGTGGGAGGCGATGCGCAGGGCGAAGCACTTCTTGCCCAGCAGCACGTT
>CAZEPQ010000197.1:0-2350 GCA_964514175.1 uncultured Oscillospiraceae bacterium | reverse complement strand
CTCACTTCGGCACTGCTAAGTCCCCCATCACCGGTCGTCTGGCAGGCATCGCTGTTTCCACTGCTGATACCGACCTTGAGAAGCTGGCTAAGTATCTGGACTTCTTCTTCACCGAGGAAGGCGCTCTGCTGTCCGCTATGGGCGTTGAGGGCAACGAAGATGGCTCCTACATTTGGGACGAGAACGGTGAGCTCCAGTACTCCGACAACTGGAACAACCTGGAAGGCATCGGCGAGAACAACAAGCCCACCCTGTACATCTACTCCGTAATGCCCATGCTGTGCCCCAAGACTCCCTCCAGCTACTCTATGGACGTTCAGTTCGAGTGCGAAGAGGTTTGGGACTCCAACACCGATTCCTCCTATCAGATGCCCAGCATCACCATGACTGCTGAGGAGTCTGAGGATTACAACGCTGTTTACTCCGACATCCAGACCTATATCTCCGAGAACCTGTCCAAGTTCGCAGTGGGCGACAAGTCCATGGACGAGTGGGACTCCTTCGTTGAGGATATTTGGGAAATGGGCCTGCAGGATTGCATCAATCTGAAGCAGGATGCAGTGGATCGTTACTACGCTCGTTAATCTTTAATTGTTGATTTCATTTGCCCCCTGAGCACGCCGCAAAGCAGCGCTTTGCGGCGTGCTTTTTTAAAATAGGTTTCGGGGTGCGTTTTATGGAAATGATGCAGATTATGCTGCGTATGCCTGCAAAAATGACGGTTCAGTGCAATAAAACGTTAATGAACGAAAGAAATGAAATTATTGCTTCAAATATCAATTGTTTCCCTTGCGGAAATAGGAAAAATGACATATAATAAAAGCTAACTATATTTCCTGGAGGGAAGTGTCCATATGAAATTTTCTGAAATGAAATATGAAAGACCGGATCTGGAAGAAGTCAAATCTCAGTTCCGGGGATTGATCCATGATTTAGAAACAGCAGGGAGCTATGAGGCGGCCAAGCGCGCATTCCTCAAGAAGGAAACAATGGATAAGAAAATCCGTACCCTGAGCTCCCTTGTGCATATCCGGCATACCATCAACACCAAGGATGAGTATTACGACGATGAAACGAAATTCTGGAATGAGGCCACGCCCCAACTGGAAGAATATATGCAGCAGTGGACAAAGGCTATGCTGGAAAGTCCCTATCGGGATGATTTCGCGGCGGAATATGGGGATCTTATGTTCGTCAACGCCGAAATTGAGCTAAAGACCTTCGCTCCCGAGCTCATTCCCCTGATGCAGAAGGAAAATGAGCTGGTTCGGGAATATCAGAAGCTGCTGGCTTCTGCACAGATCCCCTTCGATGGGAAGGTCTGCACCCTGTCTCAGTTGACTCCCTACAGAACCTGCGCGGATGACCAGGTTCGTCTGGCGGCATGGAAGGCCGATGGTCAGTGGTTCCTGGACAATCGGGAAGCTCTGGACCGAATCTACCATGAGCTTACCCAGCTCCGGGATGAAATGGGCAGAAAGCTGGGCTATGATGGCTATACTGAGCTGGGCTACTACCGCATGGGCCGCAACTGCTACACCAAGGAGGATGTGGAGAAGTTCCGGGCTGCCGTGGTGAAGTATCTGGTGCCTGTGGCAGACAGCATTTATCGGCAGCAGGCCAAGCGGCTGGGGAAGGAATATCCCATGAGCTATGCGGACAATGCCCTGGAATTCCGTTCCGGCAATCCCCGGCCTCAGGGTGATCCTGATGCCATCCTGGCACAGGGACGGAAGTTCTATGATGAGCTTTCTCCTGAAACCGGCGCATTCTTCCGCATGATGCTGGACAATGAACTGCTGGACGTTCTTTCTACGGAAGGAAAGGCCACCGGCGGCTACTGCACCAGCATCCCGGATTATGAGGTTCCCTTTATCTTTGCAAACTTCAACGGTACCATGCACGATGTGGAAGTGGTGACTCATGAGGCGGGACATGCCTTTGCGGCCTACACGAACCGTCACCGCATCCCCCTGGAGACTGTTTGGCCCAGTCTGGAGGCCTGCGAAGTCCATTCCATGTCCATGGAATTCTTCTCCTGGCCCTGGGCAGAGGGATTCTTTGGGGAGGACACCCAGAAGTTCTACTACAGCCATCTTTCCGGTGCGCTGACCTTCATCCCCTATGGTGCCATGGTGGATCATTTCCAGCATATTGTCTATGAGAAGTCCAACATGGCCCCTGAAGAGCGTCACGGGGTATGGAAGGAGCTGCTGGGGATCTATATGCCCTGGATGAAACTGGACGGGGAGATCCCTGTCTATGCAGACGGTGAAGCATGGCAGCGGCAGCACCATATTTACACCAGACCCTTCTATTACATTGATTACTGTCTGGCACAGACCGTGTC
>CAZEPQ010000196.1:0-2401 GCA_964514175.1 uncultured Oscillospiraceae bacterium | reverse complement strand
GCCGGTCGGATCCTGCTCAACAGCTACCAGACACGGAACGCCCTTGCCCGCAACATACTGGCTGCGGACGGTGTGGCCCGGGCCCTTGGGCGCAGCCATAAAAACGTCAATATCTGCAGGAGGCACGATCTGCTTATAACGGATGTTGAAGCCGTGAGCAAAGGCGATGGCCTTTCCTGCGGTCAGGTTGGGAGCGATGGACTCCTTATAAATATCAGCGGCACGCTCATCGTTGACTAGGATCATAATGATGTCGGCAGCCTTGGTAGCATCGGCGACGGTCATAACCTCGAAGCCATCCTCGGTAGCCTTGTTCCAGGAGTTGCCCTGACGCAGGCCGATGATAACGTCGCAGCCGGAATCTCTCAGGTTCTGTGCATGGGCGTGGCCCTGAGAGCCATAACCAACCACAGCGATCTTCTTGCCATTCAGGACGGACAGGTCACAATCCTTCTCATAATACATTTTTGCCATAATTATATTCCTCCTTGAGTTTGTTTTGGTCATATATCGTATTGCTGCCTCTTTCCAGGGCAACCATGCCGGTTCTCGCAGTTTCAAGAATACCATAGTCATCTAAAAGTTTCAAGATGGCTTTTGTTTTTTCGGCTGCGCCAACCACGGCAATAATCAACGTATCAGTTCCGAAGTCCACAATATTGGCACGGAAAACATTGGTGATCTGAATGATGCTCTCTCTTGCATCTGTAGTCTCAGCCTTGACCTTAATGAGCACCAGCTCCCGCTGAATGGAGCTCTCCCCTTCCAGAATGTCCACGGAGATCACCAAAAGGAGCTTACTAAGCTGGGTCGCAAGCTGGCGGACTGTAACCTCGTCCACAATGGCAACCACAGAAATTCTGGTAGTCCCAGGTTCCATACCGGGACCGGAACAGATGGATTCAATGTTATAACCCTTCCGGGAAAAGAGTCTGGCTACCTGAGACAGAACACCGGGGGTGTCCTCCACCAGTACAGACAAGGTATAGGCTTTCTTTTCATTACTCATGGAAACACCTCCCGTCAAATCAGCATAAAGTTGGTGATGGGCTGACCGCCGCCAACCATGGGCCGGACCATTTCATCGGTATCAATGATGCAATCCACCACATAGCCATGGCCCCACTCCAGAGCCTCATGGATGGCCTCCTGAAGCTCAGCCACATTGGCAACACGTCTGCCCTTCAAGCCGTAGGCCTCCGCCAGCTTCACAAAGTCCGGTGCAAAATCCAGGTCGGTCTGTGAAAACCGCTTCTGATAGATCAAATTCTGCCACTGGCGAACCATGCCCAGGGTACGGTTGTCAAACACAAAGGTGATGACCGGGATATCGTAATGGGACTCTGTGGCCATCTCCTGACCGTTCATACGGAAGCAGCCGTCGCCGGTGATGTGAAGCACCGTTTTATCCGGGTTGCCAACCTTGGCACCCAGCGCAGCACCCAGGCCAAAGCCCATGGTGCCAAAACCGCCGGAGGTCAAAAGCTGACCGGGATAATCAAAGTTAAAATGCTGAATGGTCCACATCTGATGCTGGCCCACATCGGTCGCCACGATGGAATCACCGGGGACGATCTGGCGAATGGTCTCCAGCACCTGCTGGGGCGTCAACTCATCGGGCTTATCCTCGTAAGCTACACGCTTGGGATAGGAGAACACAAACTCCTTCCAGCGATCATTCTTCTTATCCTCCACCATCTCCAGCAGCAGCTCCAGAACACGCTTGGCGTCGCCGATGATATGGTGATCGGTCTTCACATTCTTGTCGATCTCTGCCCGATCAATGTCGATATGGACAATTTTTGCCTGACATGCAAAGCTCTCAGGGTCCAGCGCCACACGGTCAGAGAATCGGCTGCCCACAGCGATCAAAAGATCACAGTTATCGCAGGCAATGTTGGAGGCCTGGGAACCGTGCATGCCGATCATGCCGGTGGAAAGGGCATGTCCGCCGGGGAAACCGCCGCCGCCCATAACCGTGATAGCAACAGGTGCGTCGATTTTCTCAGCCAGGAGCTTGAATTCTTCATGGGCACGGGCACGAACCACGCCACCGCCGCAAATCAGCAGAGGCTTTTCCGCCTGTGCGACCATATCTGCCAGCTTTCGGATATCGTCATGGTTGGGTTCCGGGGTCTTGATATCCCAGCCGATGCGGCGGGTCAGGGCTTTGAGCCGCCCGGAATGAATATGATCCTTCCGCTCCATGGGCTCGTAGTCAATAAGCTCATTGGGTGCGGTCACATTTTTGAGGAAGTCAATGAGGACAGGGCCAGGGCGTCCCGTGGCTGCCACCGCAAAGGCCTCACGCATAATATCCGGTATAGTCTGAGCATCACGGACCAAATAAGTGGCCTTGGTGATGGGCATAGCGATGCCGGTGATATCCACCTCCTGGAAG
>CAZEPQ010000195.1:0-2457 GCA_964514175.1 uncultured Oscillospiraceae bacterium | reverse complement strand
ATCGGAAAATTGCCCCCCTGAAGCAGGCCAAGGACGCAATTTTGGTGGATACCAGTGAGCTTACTTTGGAAGAGTCCATTGATGCCGTTGTGAATCTCATTAAGGAGAAGCTTGGACTATGACAGAGAAAAAGTGGTATCAAGTCTTTTATGCCATCACTCGGTTCTTCCTGGGAATTGTGTATCCCATGAAGTTTTATGGCAAGGAAAACGTTCCTGAGGACGGTGCCCTTGTCTGCGGTAATCACTATTCCGCACTGGACCCCTTCTTTATTGCCTATGGTGTTGGAATAAAAAAGCATGTTCGTGCCATGGCGAAGGATTCTCTGATGCATACCTTTTTCGTCGGCAAGGTTCTGAGCCTAATGGGCACCTTCGGCGTTAAGCGGGGGGAAAGTGACATCGGTGCCATCAAGTTTGCGCTGGAGCATCTGAAAAATCAGGAATATATCATTATGTTCCCAGAAGGCACCAGAGTTTCCTCTCGTGAGGAAGTGGACCCCAAAACCGGTGCTGCCATGCTGGCCCTTAGGACTGGCTGCAATGTATTGCCTGTGTATGTGCCCATGAAAAAGCGGCTCTTCCGCATCAATCGGGTCTATATCGGTCAGCCCTATAAAATGGTGCCTGAAGGAAAGCGGGCTACGGCCGCGGATTATGAACGCTGCACCGCTGAATTGATGGATAAGATCTATGGTTTGGGGGACGGCAGATGAGAGTAGAAGTTGCGAAAACCGCGGGCTTTTGCCCCGGCGTCAAGCGAGCGGTAAATATGGTGGAGGAGGCTGCTCAGACGGGACTTTCCACCGTTACCTATGGGCCCATTATTCATAATCACCACGTTGTAGAGCGTTTTGCGAATATGGGCGTTCAGGAGATCGCACATTATTCTGAAGCAACGCCTGGAACCAAGGTTATTATTCGCTCCCACGGCGTAGCCAGGGAGGTCTATGAGGGCCTTGAAAAGCAAGGGGCTGTCATCGAGGATGCCACCTGTCCCTTTGTCAAGCGCATCCATAATATCGTCTGGGAAGCGGAACAGCGGGGGAGAATTTCCATCATCATCGGTGTCCGCAGTCATCCCGAAGTGGTTGCCATTGCGGGATGGTGCAAGGATAGGTATGTGTTTGAAAACGCGGAAGAACTGGAAAACTGGCTGATGGAGGATGAATCTCGCAAAAAAATGCCTCTCATTATGGTCAGCCAGACCACAAGCACTGAAAAGCTGTGGAAAAATTGTACGGAAATCATAAAAAAGCTATGTACAAATTGCGAAATATTTGATACAATATGTAGTGCAACAGAAAAACGCCAAAATGAAGCAGCCCAATTAGCCCAGCGGTGCCAGGCAATGATCGTCATTGGAGACAGGAAAAGCTCCAACACGAAACGACTGAAAGAAATCTGTATGGAGATTTGCAGCGATACCTGTCTCATCGACAGTGGTGCAGATATAACGGCGGCTGATTACTACGGAAAATCATCTGTTGGCATCACTGCCGGTGCGTCCACACCGCAGTGGATAATTAAGGAGGTTTACAACATCATGAGCGACGAAATCAAAATTGAAACCATGGAGGAGTCCTTTGACCAGCTGCTGGAGCAGTATGACAAATCCTTGAATACAGGAGATAAGGTTACCGGCATTGTTACCGGCATCACCCCCACTGAGATCGCAGTGGATCTGGGTACCAAGCATGCTGGCTACATACCCTACAACGAAGTCAGCGATGATCCCAACGCCAAGGCTGAAGAGATGTTCACCGTTGGTCAGGAAATCGAAGTTTTCGTTATCCGTGTCAACGATGCTGAGGGTACCGTAATGCTCTCCAAGAAGAAGCTGGACGCTCAGAAGAACTGGGATGACATTGAGGCTGCTTGCGAAGAGAAGACCGTTGTTGAGGGTTACATCACCGAGCAGAACAAGGGTGGCGTTGTTGCCAACATCAAGGGCATCCGCGTCTTCATCCCCGCTTCCCAGACCGGTATTCCCAAGGATGGCGATATGTCCACCCTGGTGAAGACCACTGTGAAGATGAAGATCACTGAGGTCAACCGTCAGAGAAAGAGAGTTGTCGGCTCCATCCGTGCTGTTGCTTCCGAGGCTCGCAAGGCTGCTGCTGAGAAGATCTGGAACGAGATCGAAGTGGGCAAGAAGTATCAGGGCACTGTCAAGAGCCTGACTTCCTATGGTGCATTTGTTGACATTGGCGGCGTTGACGGCATGGTCCATGTTTCCGAGCTGTCCTGGAATCGCATCAAGACTCCCGCTGACGTGGTTGCTGTTGGCGATGCCATCGAGGTTTATGTCATCTCCTTCGATCCCGAGAAGAGAAAGATCTCTCTGGGCTACAAGACTGACGAGACCAACCCCTGGACTGTCTTCACCACCAATTATCAGATTGGTGATGTTGCATCCGTTAAGATCGTCAAGCTGATGACCTTCGGCGCATTTGCT
>CAZEPQ010000194.1:0-2544 GCA_964514175.1 uncultured Oscillospiraceae bacterium | reverse complement strand
CCAAGGTTCCCATGCTGGAGCCTGCGGATTCTCAGGAATCCAAGGACTTTGTGAAGGCCGCTTTCCAGCTTTCCGAGGAATATGACACCCCGGTACTGCTGCGGATGTGTACCCGCATCGCCCACTCCCAGAGCATTGTAGAGACCGAGGACCGTGTAGAGCCTGTTCGGAAGCCCTATGAGAAGAATATCGCAAAATATGTTATGATGCCCGGCAACGCCATCCGCCGTCACCCTCTGGTGGAGGAACGCACCAGAAAGCTCACCGCGCTGGCAGAGGATTGCCCCTTCAACCGGTTGGAAATGGGCGGCACCGAAATCGGCATCATCACCTCCGGCACCTGCTATCAGTATGTGAAGGAGGTTCTGGGCGACAGCGTCAGCGTACTGAAGCTGGGCCTGGTGAACCCTATGCCGGAAAAGCTGATTCTGGACTTCGCCGCAAAGGTGGATCGCCTTGTGGTGGTGGAAGAGCTGGACGGCATCATTGAGACCCACTGTAAGACCCTGGGCCTGAAGGTGGACGGCAAGAATCTGTTCAGCCCTCTGGGCGAATATTCCCAGAAGACCATTGCAGAGGTTTTCGGATGTCCCGCCAAGGAGAAGCTCTCCATCGAGACCGCCATCCCCAATCGTCCTCCCATGATGTGTGCAGGCTGCCCCCACAGAGGCATGTTCTACACCCTCTCCAAGAATAAATGTACCGTCATTGGCGATATCGGCTGCTACACCCTGGGTGCTCAGGCGCCTCTCATGGCAGTGGATACCACCCTCTGCATGGGTTCCTCCGTGTCCGGCCTCCACGGCTTTAACAAGGGCAAGGGTCAGGACGGCACCAAGAAAGTGGTTGGCGTCATCGGCGACTCCACCTTCATCCACTCCGGCGTCACGGGCCTCATCAACATTGCCTACAACGGCTCTGATTCCACCGTCATCATTCTGGACAACTCCATCACCGGCATGACGGGCCATCAGCAGAACCCCACCACTGGCTATAACATCAAGGGCGACCCCGCCGCAAAGATCGACCTGGAAACCCTGTGCCACGCTGTGGGCATCAACCGGGTCCGGGTGGTAGATCCCTATGATCTAACGCAGTGCGACACCGTGCTGAAGGAAGAACTAAACGCAGGCGAACCCTCCGTCATTATTTCCCGCCGTCCCTGCGTACTGCTCAAGTACGTCAAGGCAAAGACACCCCTGCATGTGGACGCCGACAAGTGCAAGAGCTGCAAAAAGTGCATGAGCTTTGGCTGTCCCGCCATTTCCATTCGCAACGGAAAGGCCAACATTGATCCCACCCTCTGCGTGGGCTGCGGTGTTTGCCAGCAGGTCTGTCCCTTTGGGGCTTTTGAAGAGGAGGCGTAACCATGGAAACAAAAAGCATTATGATCGTCGGCGTAGGTGGCCAGGGCAGCCTCCTTGCCAGCAAGCTATTGGGCCGTCTCCTGGTGGACGAAGGCTATGACGTTAAGGTCTCCGAGGTTCACGGCATGAGCCAGCGAGGCGGCAGCGTGGTTACATATGTCCGCTTCGGTGATAAGGTCTACTCCCCCATCATCGACAGCGGCGAGGCCGACCTGATCGTATCCTTCGAGAAGATCGAGGCTGCCCGTCATCTCAGCAACTTAAAGCCCGACGGCGTTATCGTGGTCAACACCCAGCAGATCGACCCCATGCCCGTTATCATCGGCGCCGCCCAGTATCCCGAGGGTGTCCTGGAGGAAATGGTAGCCGCCGGAGCCAAGGTGGATGCCATCGACGCTCTGAGCCTTGCGGAAGAGGCAGGCTCCTCCAAGACCTCCAACATTGTCCTGATGGGCCGTGTGGCGAAATACTTCGACATCCCCTATGACAAGTGGATCGCGGCTCTGGAAAAGACGGTGGCTCCCAAGTTTTTGGAGCTGAACAAGAAAGCCTTTGCGTTGGGCTACAACGCGTGAAATAAACTAACCGGCAAAGGAGAATGAACCAAGTGGAACGCTACTATCAGAAAGAAATCGAAACCGCATCCCGTGAAGAAATCGTTGCGCTTCAGAATGAGCGTCTCGCAAAAACCGTCAAGCACGTCTATGACAACGTGGAGTTCTATCGCAACAAGATGGATGAAGCCGGCGTAAAGCCCGAGGATATCAAGTCCATTGATGACCTGTGCAAGCTGCCCTTCACCACCAAAGACAACCTCCGTGAATGCTATCCCTACGGCCTTTTGGCAAAGGATCTGAAGGATTGCGTCCGCATTCAGTCCACCTCCGGTACCACCGGCAAGCGTGTTGTGGCCTTCTACACCCAGAACGATATTGATCTGTGGGAAGACTGCTGCGCCCGTGCCATTGTGGCTGCAGGCGGTACCAACGAGGACGTTTGCCATGTTTCCTACGGCTACGGCCTGTTCACCGGCGGCCCCGGCCTCAACGGCGGCAGTCATAAGGTGGGCTGTCTCACCATCCCCACCTCCTCCGGCAACACCGAGCGTCAGATCATGTTCATCAAGGACCTGAGCGCCACCATTCTGTGCTGCACCCCCTCCTATGCGGCCTATCTG
>CAZEPQ010000193.1:0-2613 GCA_964514175.1 uncultured Oscillospiraceae bacterium | reverse complement strand
GTCAGCGCGGTACCGGTCATACCGGAGAGCTTGGTGTAAAGACGGAAGAAGTTCTGGAAGGTGATGGTTGCCAGGGTCTTGTTCTCGTTGGCAACTTCCACGCCTTCCTTGGCCTCAATGGCCTGATGAAGACCTTCGGAGTACCGACGACCGTACATCAGACGTCCTGTGAACTCGTCTACGATGATGACCTGACCATCCTTTACCACATAGTCAATGTCCCGCTTCATAATGCCCCGGGCCTTCAGAGCCTGGTTCACATGATGGGAGATGGTGGTGTTTTCGGCGTCGGACAGGTTCTCAATGCCGAAGAACTGCTCAGCCTTCTTGATGCCGGAGGCAGTCAGGGTAGCCACACGGTCTTTCTCGTTTACGATATAGTCGCAGTCATAGTCGTCCTGGGCTTCCTTGTCGTCTGTGTCCACCATGACCATGCGCTTCATGCGGGATACCAGGGAATCCGCCTGGGCGTAGAGTTGGGAGGAGGCTTCGCCCTTGCCGGAAATGATGAGGGGCGTACGGGCTTCGTCGATGAGGATGGAGTCCACCTCGTCCACGATGGCAAAGGCGTGGCCCCGCTGAACCATTTCCTTCTTATAGGTAGCCATGTTGTCACGGAGGTAGTCAAAGCCCATCTCATTGTTGGTGCCGTAGGTGATATCTGCGGCGTAGGCCTCCTGCCGCTGCTGATTGGTGAGGCCGTGAATGATCAGGCCAACGGTGAGGCCCATGTAGCGGAAAACCTTGCCCATCCACTCGGAGTCACGCTTTGCCAGATAGTCGTTGACGGTGACGATGTGGACGCCCTTTCCGCTCAAAGCGTTGAGGTATGCAGGAAGGATTTCCACCAGGGTCTTACCTTCACCGGTCTTCATCTCGGCAATACGGCCCTGATGCAGGACGATGCCGCCGATGAGCTGTACCCGATAGGGGCGCATGCCCAGAACACGGTCCGCTGCCTCACGAATGGCGGCAAATGCTTCCGGGAGAATATCGTCCAGGGTTTCGCCCTTATTGAGACGTTCCTTCAAAATTACGGTCTGATTCTTCAGCTCTGCCTCACTCATGGCCTTATAGGTGTTGCCCATGGCTTCGATTTTGTCCACAATGGGGGTGATGCTCTTGACTTCGCGCTGAGAGTGAGTGCCGAAGATTTTGTTCATGGTATTAGAGAATAAACCCATTATCATGTAGTCCTTTCAATGGATGCTTCAGAATTTGGGGATGTGTACAAGAATCCCATCCTAATTTCATTATTATAGCACAAAGGTTGGTATAAAAAAAGTGGTAACCGAAAAAACTTGGGAATGAGGAAATAAAATGACCATCTTCGGGAGGGGAAGATGGTCAAAATTTCAGGTTTACGGGATATAGTCCTTGTTTCTCTTGTGGAATGGGTTTAACGGAAGGCAAAACCCCCAAAGAAAACTTCGGGAAAAACCTGTGAATTATGCTATTCGGAGAAATGTAAAAAGGCCGTTGCACATTGGAAAATCTTGTCGTAAAATAACCGAGCGATTTTTATGAGGAGGGAGAGGCTTGCCTCTCCGGGAAAGGAAAAGAATTATACATATGAAAAATTTGAAACCTGCGCTCTTCACGTCTCTGAAGGGCTATACAAGACAGCAGCTTATTAAGGATATTGTGGCCGGTGTCATTGTTGCAATCATTGCGTTGCCCCTGTCCATTGCGCTGGCGCTGGCCTCCGGCGTTGGTCCCGAGCAGGGCATATATACCGCTATTATTGCGGGGCTGGTGATCTCCTTCTTTGGCGGTAGCACCGTGCAGATCTCCGGTCCCACCGCTGCCTTTGCCGCCATCGTGGCGGGCATCGTGGCGGAGAACGGCCTAAGCGGTCTGGCCATTGCCACCATTATGGCGGGTATCTTCCTGATCCTGATGGGCCTGTTCCATTTTGGCTCTCTGATCAAATTTATTCCCTCCACCATTACCATCGGCTTTACCGCAGGTATTGCCGTCACCATCGTCATTGGTCAGCTAAAGGATTTCTTTGGTGTTACCTATGCAGCCGGTGTGGCGCCCATTGAAGCCATGGAAAAGCTGGAGGCGTTCTTTGAGGCCATTGGAACCCTCAATGTGCAGGCCTTCATCGTGGGTATCGTCTGTCTGGCGGTTATGATCCTTTGGCCCCATGTGCCCAAGGTGGGGCATACTCTTCCCAACTCTTTGCCCGCGATTCTGGTAGGTATTGTGATGGTGAAGGGACTGGGCATGGAGGTAAACACCATCGGTGATCTATACACCATCAGCAATGAGCTGCCTTCCTTCCAGGTGTCTGAGTTTACCTTTGATACCATCACTAAGATGGTTCCCGATGCATTTACCATCGCCATTTTGGCAGCCATCGAATCCCTGCTGTCCTGTGTGGTTGCCGACGGCATGGTCGGTACCCGTCACAATTCCAACATGGAGCTGGTGGCACAGGGTATGGGCAATATTTGTTCTGCCTTCTTCGGCGGTATTCCTGCCACCGGGGCCATTGCCCGTACTGCCGCCAACATCAAAAACGGCGGTCGCAGCCCCATTGCAGGCATTGTTCATGCCCTGGTGCTGGTGCTGATCTTGGTGGTTCTGATGCCCTATGCGGCCTGG
>CAZEPQ010000192.1:0-2616 GCA_964514175.1 uncultured Oscillospiraceae bacterium | reverse complement strand
TTGGAGCATTGGCTTCTTCTGCTTCGGAGAGGACTCTGTCTGGTTTGCGGAGAATTATTATACCCTTATTGATGAGGAAACCGGGGAAATGTCTGCCAGCTATACCCTGAAAAAGTGGAGCTTTACGGGAGAAGAACTGGTTTCTCTGGAGCTGGGGGAGGATTATGGGATCAACGAGGAAAACTTCCTCTGCAATCTGGCACTTACACCGGAGGGAGATCCGGTGATCCTGACACTGACCCAGATGTTTTTCTGTGACGAAATGGGTAATATTGTGGCTACCTATGAATCCGAGGATGTGGCCGGACTGGACTTTGTCCGGGATCAGGATGGCCGCATCTATTGCAGTAACTTTTTTGACAATACCCTCTATACCATGGACTGGGAAAACCACACACTGGGGGTTCCGGTGATGGAATTGGGCGGCAACGAGAGCCTCTACCCCGGCGGGGCCGGATACGATCTTCTGATGTGCGGCGAAACCACCCTGAAGGGTGTCAGCTTTGAAAAGGGGACTATTACAGAAATCCTGAACTGGGGAGATTGTGATCTGGCGGGCATGGTGGGTTCCGTAGCCTGTTTGGATGAAGAAAATATCCTTATCACCGCCTATGATCTGCTGCTGGGCACCTCTCAGGCTCTGAAGCTCACTCGTGTACCTGCCGACCAGATCCCGGAAAAAACGGTGGTGACCATGGCAATCCCCATGCACCCTATGACTGCCGAATGGGGCGGCACATGGGCAGACTGTCTGGACCAGATGGTGGCCACTCAGATGGCAAGCTTTAACCGCAGCAGCGATACCTACCGGGTGGAGGTGGTGACCTTCTCCACGGCGGAGGAGCTGCAGCTTATGATGCTGTCGGGAGACGCCCCGGATATTATCAGTTGGAGTAACCAGCTTGAGGTCATGCCCTCTCTGGAGCAGTACGCACAGAAGGGCTACCTTGCGGATTTGGGTGCGCTAATCGATGCCGACCCGGAACTGAGCCTTAACGATTTCATTCCCAGTGTGGTGGAGCTTGCCACGGAACGGACAAATGGCCTTTACGCCATGCCCATCCATTTCTATCTCATTACCCTTCTGGGAGATACGGAATATGTGGGCACGGAGACGGGCTGGAGCATCGGAGACATGCTGGCTGTGGCGGAGAGCCTGCCGGAGGATCGGAATCTTTGGAACTATGTGATTCAGACGGAGGCCCTGAACAACATCCTTTCCTACGGCGGAAATCAGTTTGTGGATCTGGTCAACATGACCTGCGATTTTCAAAATCAGGAGTTCTATGACCTGCTCCGGCTGTGCCGGGACTATTTCCCCGCCTCCCCCGAGGAGGAAGCCTATATGAATCCCACAGGAGATGGAATGCTGACAGGAGAGGGCACCCTTGGCCGTATGGGACAGTTTGCTTCCGATATCCTACGGAATCTGGAGGAATCCGGTCGAACCATCATTGGCTACCCCGGGGACAAAGGCAACGGATATACCATGATTTTTTATGATGAATACTCAATCTGTGCCTTGGGTGACCAGCAGGAGGGGGCATGGGAGTTCTTAAGGACCCTGTACACCTATGATTACCAGTACGCAGCAGGTCGGGCCTGGTCCTCTGTCCGGGAAGACGCTTTCAATGCCCGGGAGGACTGGTATCTGGAGGTCAACGGCTCCTGCACCGAGGAAGAATCTCAGGCGGCAAGAGAGCTGGTCTATGGCGTAAAGAGCCTGCGAAATAACACCAATCCCGTCATCTCCATTGTTGTTGAAGAAGCTGCCGCCTATTTCAGTGGCGACAAGTCTGCCGAGGATGTGGCTGCCATCATCGAAAACCGAGTGAATATCTATCTTGCGGAGCAATTTGGCTAAACCAACAATCCGGGTTTATGCAAAAGAGGCAGCTCAGTTTCGTGCTGGGCTGCCTCTGCTCCCTGAAAACTTGTCGTTGTGTGTATGGGCGACGACGTGGTGCGGATAACAGAACTTGAACCTGCACGGGAACCCCATTGGAACCTAAATCCAACGTGTCTGCCAATTCCACCATATCCGCGTCGGGGACGGTCTTACCACAAATTCAGAAAAAGAGCAAGAAAAATCATAGATTTATGTGACCAAATGGGCTTCTAAATTGTTATATTGGTAATGATTCCGCGGGAATCAACGTCTTTTATATTATCCCCACGAGAAAGGAGAAGCAAAATGAAGCACAGAAGAAACAAAGCAAAAATCAAGCGCACTGCTGCGGAAAAACGGCAGCTCCGCAAGGAGCGGGCCCTGAGCTTTGCGTTCATTTCTCCCAGCCTTATAGGCGTTCTTATCTTCTTCGTGCTGCCCTTCTTTGTGGTGATCTACTACGCCTTTGTGAATAATCCGGTACAGCATCAATTTGTGGGCTTTGACAATTTCAAAAATCTTTTCAGCAATTATTCCTTCCGGTTGGCTGCAAAAAACACAGCAATCTTCTCCCTGATTTCCGTCCCTGCGGCGGTGATCGGTGCGCTGGGGCTTGCTTGTATGGTCAATCAAAAAATCCCTTTGAAAAGTCAGATCCGGTCATTCCTTCTGACGCCCATGATGGTGCCGGTAGCCTCCATCGTGCTGATCTGGCAGGTTATTTTCAG
>CAZEPQ010000191.1:0-2705 GCA_964514175.1 uncultured Oscillospiraceae bacterium | reverse complement strand
TCTCTGGGTCTGGATTCAGATAAACCTCAATGTCTGGAGCATTTGCATATTCATACTCTGAAAGCATGGAAGAAGCTATTCACCAGAAGCAACGAAGAATTATGGACAAACGAAGCAGAAGCAACAAATTCGCAATTCTCGTGAAAAAGCAGATTGAATGACGGTTGAAACCCGGTGAAACTGTAAAATGCCGGGAAGATATCTATTTAATTGTGAGAGATAGAAAAAGTATATCGAATTCTAATTGTCGAATTTTTTGCAGCAAAAACATCCTGATTTCGAGAGGAAACGCAACAAAACCTGCGATTTCTCGCAGGTTTTGTTGCTGATATCTATTTTGTTGTACCAAGGTGGTGCCGCTGACCGGGATCGAACCGGTACAAGGATTGCTCCTTACCAGATTTTAAGTCTGGGGTGTCTGCCTGTTCCACCACAGCGGCATATGAAATTTGACTTCTCTGAGAGGGATTTGAGAATTAGGAGGGATATTCAGGAGGGATGCTGAGATTTTCCGAAAAACTGATTTCAGAAAGTGTCGTAGTTGCAAGGGATTTCGGGTTTGGTCGATCGGACTACCCACCAGATTTTAAGTTCCTTGTGTCTGCCAATTCCACCATATCGGCGTTAGAAACATTTTAATGCAGTTAGGGGAGGAAGTCAAGGGAAAAATGGAGAAAAAGAGGAGCATGGGGAGCGGGAGGCTGGCGGAAAGAAGACAAAATACGATGAGACTAAAAAGCTGACACCATACGAGCGGCGCGGATCCTGTAATAACAACCGCCTCGGAATGACCACAAGATCACTCTGAGGCGGTCGTTTTTTAGAATCTAAGTACCTTGATCAGGTTGGTGGAACCGCTGATGCCTACGGGGATACCGGCGGTGACAACGGCCAGGTCGTTTTCCTGGACATAGCCCAGGTCCCAGGTGCGGCTCCGGGCCAAGTTCAGCAGCTTATCGGTGGAATCCACCACCGGGGCCAGGGCAGTCTGGACACCCCAGACCATGCTGAGCAGTCGCCGGGTACGCTCATCCACCGTCAGGGCCAGGATGGGACAGTCCGGCTGGAACCGGGAGACTGCCTTGGCGGTGATGCCCCGGTTGGTGACGGTGATGATGGCTTTGGCCTCCAGCTCCATGGCGGTGGTGCAGCAGGCACGGGAAATGGCAGAGCCAACATTGTGGCTGTGATCCAGGTCCATCCGACGGAAATATTTCCAGTAATCCACATTCTTTTCCACGTTCTCGCAGATGGAGGCCATGGTTTTTACAGCCTCAATGGGATACTTGCCGGAAGCGGTCTCGCCGGAGAGCATGACGGCGCTGGTGCGGTCGTAGACGGCATTGGCCACATCGTTGACCTCAGCGCGGGTGGGCCGGGGGTTCCGCATCATGGAGTCCAGCATCTGGGTGGCGACGATGACGTTCTTGCCAGCCTGACGGCACTTCTTGATAATGGCTTTCTGGAGCTGGGGAACCTCGTGGCTGGGAACCTCCACGCCCAGATCGCCCCGAGCGACCATAATGCCGTCGGCGGCTTCAATGATCTCGTCAATGTTGTCGATGCCCTGCTGGTTTTCGATTTTGGCGATGATCTCCACGCTCTTGGCTCCTACCTGGTCCAGAAGATTACGGATATCCATTACGTCCTGAGCGGAGCGGGTGAAGGATGCGGCGATGAAATCAAAGCCGTTTTCCACAGCGAACAGGATGTCGCTGCGATCCTTCCGGGACAGGAAGGGCAGATCCACAGGGGTACCGGGCAGGTTGACGCCCTTGCGGTCCTTCACTTCGCCGCCGTTGGAGACCACACATACAACGTCCTTGTCCTGAATGTCCTGTACTACCAGTTCAATAAGGCCATCATCGACACAGATGCGGCTGCCGGGTTTTACCACGTTGTGGAGATTTTCATATGTGGTGGAGCAGCCTTCTTCGGTGCCGATGCACTCCTGGCCGTAGAAGGTAAAGGTCTGGCCCATTTTCAGCTCTGCCGCGCCGCCTTCAAACACGCCGGTGCGGATCTCGGGGCCTCTGGTGTCACACATGGCGCCGATGGGCAGGTCCAGTTCCTCACGGACCTCCTTCAGCAGATTCAGCATTTCCATATGGCTGTCGTGGTCGCCGTGGGAGAAATTCATGCGAGCCACGTTCATGCCGTTTAAGCACAGCTGGGTCAGCACTTCCTTATCCTTGGTGGCAGGGCCCAGGGTGCAGATAATTTTTGTTTTACGCATAGGTGCTTATCCTCCGATGCAATATGTTCTCTTGCGCCCATGATAACAGAATTTATGCCATGGCACAAGGTGTAATCTTTTCATTTCAGCAGAAAAAAGGGGGCGCGCCGCGCCCCCTTTCGGGTGGTAATTACTGTGCGTCCACGGAAGCCATGTGACGGATCAGCTCCAGGACCTTGTTGGAGTAGCCCATCTCATTGTCGTACCAGGCCACTACCTTCACAAAGGTGTCGGTGAGGGCAATGCCGGCCTTGGCGTCGAAAATGGAGGTGCGGGCGTCGCCCAGGAAGTCAGAAGACACCACGTCCTCTTCGGTGTAGCCCAGGATGCCCTTTAGCTCGCCTTCGGAGGCTTCCTTCATGGCGGCGCAGATCTCTGCGTAGGTTGCGGGCTTTGCAAGGTTGCAGGTCAGGTCAACGACAGACACGTCCAGAGTGGGGACGCGGAGGCTCATGCCGGTGAGCTTGCC
>CAZEPQ010000190.1:0-2721 GCA_964514175.1 uncultured Oscillospiraceae bacterium | reverse complement strand
ACTACCATCGGCAAGATGGCAAGCCAGTTTAAGGCCGAGGGCAAAAAGGTGCTGCTCTGCGCCGCCGATACCTTCCGTGCTGCTGCTGCGGACCAGCTTGAGATCTGGTCTCAGCGGGCAGGTGTGGACATTGTGCGGCAGCACGAGGGCGCAGACCCTGCCGCAGTGGTATTTGATGCCATCTCCGCCGCCAAGGCAAGAAAAGCAGATATCATTCTCTGCGACACCGCCGGACGGCTTCACAACAAGCAGAATCTGATGAACGAGCTAGGCAAGATCAGCCGTATCATCAATCGGGAACTGCCTGACGCGGACAAGGAAGTGCTGCTGGTTATCGACGGCACCACGGGCCAGAATGGTCTCATGCAGGCCAAGCAGTTCCAGGAAATTGCCGGTGTTACCGGTATGGTGCTGACCAAGCTGGACGGCACCGCCAAGGGCGGCATCGTTATCGCCGTGGCAGATTCCCTGCAGATTCCCGTCCGGTATATCGGCGTGGGCGAGGGAATTGACGATTTGATGCCCTTTGACGCAAGAGCATTTGTAGACGCATTGATTTGAGGAGTAGAATATGAATCGCAAGGACGGAAGAAAACTGGATGAGATCCGCCGGGTAGAAATGATCCCCGGCTTTACAAAGTTTGCGGAGGGAAGCTGCCTGATCTCCTGTGGAGATACCATGGTGTTGTGCAACGCATCTGTGGAGACCAAGGTGCCCACCCATGTAACCAGCGGCGGCTGGATCACTGCAGAGTATTCCATGCTGCCCCGTGCCAACCGGGAGCGGAGCAAGCGTGATGTAAGCAAGCTGAAGCTGTCCCCCAGAAACGCTGAAATTCAGCGGCTCATCGGCCGTAGCCTGAGAAGCGCTGTGGATATGGAGAAGATGGGCCCTGTCAGCATCACCATCGACTGTGATGTGCTTCAGGGCGACGGCGGCACCCGTACTGCCTCTGTCACCGGCGGCTTTGTGGCCCTGGTGCTGGCATTCCGCAGTCTGATCGCCAAGGGCGTTATGACGGAAATGCCTGTAAAGACCTTTGTTTCCGGCATCAGCGCCGGTATTGTGGACGGAACTCCCATGCTGGACCTGCAGTACAGCGAGGATTCCAATGCGGATGTGGATCTCAACTGCATTATGGACGGCAATGGCAATATCATTGAGCTTCAGGGTACCGGCGAAGGCCGCCCCTTCAGCGTGGGCGAGGCACTGACTCTGGTGCAGCTTTGCCAGAAGGGCAATGAGCTTCTCCAGCAGAAGCAGAAGGAAATTCTGGGTGATCTGGTATGAGAGTGGCCCTTGCCAGCAATAATCAGAATAAGCTCCGAGAGATGAAGGCCATCCTCAGCCCCTTGGGCTGGGAGATCCTGAACATGAAGGAGCTGGGTGTCCAGGTGGACCCGGAGGAAAACGGCGAGACCTTTGAGGAAAACTCCAAGATCAAGGCCCTTGCTGTCACGGAGGCCACGGGTCTTCCCGCCATTGCCGATGATTCCGGCGTGGAGGTGGACGCTCTTCACGGCGCTCCCGGTGTCCATTCCGCCCGATACGGCGGAGATGCCTGCCGGGACGACAAGGAAAGAAACCTGTTTTTGATGAAGAACATGGAATCCGTACCTGAGGGACAGCGGACCGGTCGGTTCGTCTCCGTCATCACCATGGCCATGCCGGATGGAACCGTCATTTCTGCCCGTGGTGAGCTGGAGGGCGAGATCCTCCGGGAAGAAGTAGGCGACGGCGGCTTCGGCTATGACCCCCTGTTCTACATCCCCACGGAGGGCTGCACCATGGCGCAGCTCAGTGCGGAGCGTAAAAACGAAATTTCCCACCGTGCGGTGGCGTTAGAGCGATTTGTAGAGAAAATACAGAATAATTGAGGTGAAATAATGCTTACAAGCAAACAGCGTGCAGAATATCGTGCCCAGGCCAATGGACTGGATGTGACATTGATCATTGGCAAGGAAGGCATCACGGACAACGTCATTGCTTCTGCGGAGGAGCTTTTGGAGGCCAAGGAACTGATCAAGGGCAAGGTGCTGGAAACAGCCTGCCTTACCGCCCGTGAGGCATCCGATGCCATCTGTGAGGCCACCGGCGCCGACGGCGTTCAGTGTGTGGGCTATAAATTCGTTATTTACCGTAAGTCCAAGAAGCTGGAGGCGGAGCGTGCCGTGCAGAAGGCCAAGGAGCGTGCCGCCAGCAAGGTAAATCCCGTTCGTGCCGGCATCAAACGCCGGAAGGAGGCTGCACGGAAGCAGCGGGAGCGAAAGGACGAATACTTCCGTCAGCAGCGGGAAAAGGAACGGAAAGAAAAGAAGTAAGAACCTCGTAAGTCGGGCAACAGCCCACCACCAAAGGGGTAAATGGTTTCGGCGTGACAGAGAGGAGTAAAATATGGCAAAGATCGGCGTATTTGGCGGCACATTTAACCCACCTCATATGGGGCATGTGCTGGCGGCAAGAGAAGTAATGACAGCACTGGAACTGGACAAGGTCCTGTTCATTCCGGCTGCCCAGCCGCCCCATAAGGAGGTCCCCAAGGGCTCTCCCGCACCGGAAGCGCGGCTGGAACTGGTGAAGGCGGCAATTTCGGGAGAGGCCGGTTTTGCTGTCAGCGATATGGAACTGCTTCGTTCTGGGGCCAGCTACACCTCCGATACCCTGCGGGAACTGAAGCAGCAGTATCCCGGAGATACCCCGTATCCCATCATGGGCACCGA
>CAZEPQ010000189.1:0-2770 GCA_964514175.1 uncultured Oscillospiraceae bacterium | reverse complement strand
GGAGGTGCGGTATGAGTAATATTTTAGAGATCCGTAATCTCAAGGTCATGTTCGGCAAGTCTGTAGCGATCCATGACGTATCCCTGAACGTGCCGGAGGGCGGCATCGTCACCCTGATCGGCTCCAATGGCGCGGGCAAATCCACCACTCTGAATGCGGCCTTAGGTATTGTAGGCAAAACCCAGGGTTCTGTCTTCTTCAACGGGCAGGACATCACCCGCATGCCCACCCAAAAAATCGTACAGAAGGGCCTGGTGCTGGTTCCCGAAGGACGCCGCTTGTTCCCCTATCTGTCCGTATACAAAAACCTTATCCTCGGTGCCACCCAGCGCAAGGATAAGGAGGGCATCCAGGCCGACCTGGAATATGTCTACGATCTGTTCCCCATCCTGAAGGACCGTGCCAAGCAGAACGCAGGCACCCTCTCCGGCGGTCAGCAGCAGATGGTCGCCATTGCCCGCGGTATGATGGCAAATCCCAAGCTGCTTTGCCTGGACGAGCCCTCCCTGGGTCTGGCTCCCGCCGTCATCGAGGATATCGGCGAAAAAATCAAAGATATCCGAAAGAACCGGGGCACCAGCATCCTGCTGGTGGAACAGAACGTTCATCTTGCTTTCGACGCTGCCGATTATTGCTACACACTTCAGGTGGGCAATGTGGTGGCAGAAGGCACCATTGAAGAAATTCGCCACAATGACGTGGTGAAAAAAGCCTATTTCGGCGGTTAATTTCCGCCGAAACAGGTATTACAGCATGTTATTTGATTCCTGAACGAAAGGCAGGTTGTATACTATGAAAGCAGGCGTATTTTACGGAAAAGGTGATATCCGTATCGAAGAAAAACCCATCCCCAAGGTGGGCCCCGGCCAGATGCTGGTGGAGATCAAGTATGTAGGTATTTGCGGTACTGATACCGAGTTTTATAATACCGGCATGGTACCTCCCTTCTGCAAGCTCCCCCTGACCCTGGGCCACGAGAACTGCGGTGTCGTTTGCGAAGTTGGCGAAGGCGTGACCCAGTTCAAGGTTGGTGATCGGGTCCTCTGCGGCCCTCCCGGCCACTGCAAAGAGGATTGCCCCTCCTGCAAGCAGGGTAGAACCAATATTTGCATCCATGGTTTCCCCCGTACCGCAGGCATCGGTCAGTTCGATGGCGGCTATGCTGAATATCTGCTGATTAACGACGTGGCCCATACCATGATCGTACCTGTGCCCGAGGATGTAGATTTTAAGGACGCCGTACTCTTCGACGTGATCTGCGTGTCTCTCCACGGTGTACGCAATTCTGCTTTTAAGTTTGGCGACAACGTGGTCGTCTCCGGCACCGGCCCCATCGGTCTGGCTGCCATCCAGATTCTGAAGGCCGCCGGCGCAAATAAGATTATCGCCCTGGGCACCACCTCCGCCAAGGAGCCCATCATCAAGGCCTATGGCGCGGACTACTTCATCAACTCCAAGGAGTGCGAGGATCTGGCTGGCGAGATCTGCAAGATACTGGGCAGCGATGTGGGCGCCGATGTGGTCTATGAGTGCGCCGGCAACATGGTTTCTCTGGCAAACTGCGTCTATTCCTGCGTGAAGCCCGGCGGTCAGGTTTGTGTCATCGGCACCATTCAGGAGCCTATGACCGCCCTCATTCCCGGTCGTTTCTCCACCGCCGAGCCCAACTTCCAGTTCTCTTTCACCTATACGGAAGAGGATGTGAAGATCTATCTGGATATGGTTGCTTCCAACAAGCTCGTATTCCCCGACATGGTCACCTCCATTGTATCTCTTGACGAGTGCGTCGAGAAGGTCTTTGCCGGTGATCGCCGCGGTCAGCTCAAGGTGCTGATCGATCCCAAGATGTAAAAGGAGGCCAACACCATGGCTAAACAATTTCCTCTCGCCCTGTCTCCGATCCGCATCGGAAATGTGGTTCTGAAAAACCGAATCGTTTCTGCTCCCTCCACCATGCACTCCATGTCCAACGGCGAGCTGTATCCCACAGAAGATGCCATTTCCTTCTTCGAGGATCGTGCCCGTGCCGGTGTAGGCATGGTCACAGTTGCCGGTCTGAAGGTTGGCAAGGATGTCCGCGACGACGGTGCCATGACCGCATGGGACGTCAACGCCCCCAATCACCGCAACAAGCTCATGGAGCTGGTAGAGCGTGTCCATTTCTACGGCGCAAAGATCTCTATGGAGCTGATCGGCATTTTCCCCGAGGGCTACACCGTTTCTGATGGCTGCAGCATCATGGGCGGCCCCGGCGGACGGGAGATCACCAGGGAGGCTATGGAAACATTCAAGGAAGAATGGGCCCAGGCTGCTGCGGATCTTGTGGATTGTGGCTTTGACGCCATTTTGATCCACTCCGGTCACAGCGTTCCCCTGGCACAGTTCCTTTCTCCCCTGACCAACAAGCGGACCGACGAATACGGCGGCTCCACGGAAAACCGCTGCCGCTATCTCATTGAGATTCTTGATGCCATTCGCGCCCGTGTGGGCAAGAAGCTGCTCATTGAAGTCCGCATTTCCGGCACGGAGTTTGAGGAAGGCGGCATTGAGATCGAGGAAGGCATCCGCATTGCGGAGCTGATCCAGGATCATTTGGACGTGCTTCAGGTGTCTGCCGGTATGCACAACGACAAATGGATGACCTGGGTTCACCCCTGCGGCTTCCGTCCTCCCATGCCCAATGTTTCCGTGGCAGAGGCTTTTAAGAAATCCGGCAAGATCCATGTGCCCATCGTCACTCTGGGTGCCGTTGACAGCGTAGAGTCCTGCG
>CAZEPQ010000188.1:0-2900 GCA_964514175.1 uncultured Oscillospiraceae bacterium | reverse complement strand
CGATCATATTTACATCGTTGAGATCGGCGGTGGCGGCTTCATAAGCCAGGTTCACCGGGTGCTTCAAAGGAAGATTCCAGATGGGGAAGGTCTCAAATTTGGCGTAGCCTGCGGAAATACCCCGCTTGTATTCGTGGTAAAGCTGAGACAGGCAGGTTGCCATTTTGCCGCTGCCGGGCCCGGGAGCAGTGACAACCACCAGGGAGTGGTTGGTTTCGATATAGTCGTTCTTGCCCAGGCCCTCGTCACTGACGATGTGAGAGACATTGTGGGGGTAGCCCTCGATGGTGTAATGGCGGTAGCAACGGATGCCCAGGGAGGTGAGCCGCTTTAAGAAGGCGTTGGCTGCTGCCTGACCGTTATATTGGGTGAGAACCACGCTGCCCACCAGCAGGTCCATGCTGCGGAAGGTATCGATAAGGCGAAGCACATCCTCGTCGTAGGTGATGCCCAGGTCGCCGCGAACCTTGTTCTTCTCGATATCCGCAGCGTTGATAGCGATGACGATTTCCACTTCGTCCTTGAGCTGCTGCAGCATACGGATTTTACTGTCCGGCGCAAAGCCGGGAAGAACACGGGAAGCGTGATAGTCGTCAAATAGTTTTCCGCCGAACTCCAGATAGAGCTTGCCGCCAAATTGCTGAATTCTCTTCTGGATTTGTTCAGACTGATAGGTGAGATATTTTTGATTGTCAAATCCGATCGGTTTCATGAATACGTCCCCTTGCATTTTAAATCAAATCCCATACAGTATACCACAATTATTGATAATTGGAAAGAGAGAAACGAAAAAAGTCCTGTGGGGAGAAAAACTTGGCAGGAAAAACCCCGATCCTGCCGCAATGAGGACAGAATCGGGGTGAAAAATGGTTATACCTTGATCAGCTCGTAGGAACGTGTACCCAGACCGATCTTTTCCGCATGGGCAAGACAGCTTCTCCATTCAGACTCCGGGGAGGAATTGGTAAAGTGGTCCCCAGTTCCCGCAAAATCAGGGCTGAGAAGACGATCAGAAAGTTGGCTGTTGGGCATGGGAGTGGCTGTAAGGCAGGCATCCACACAGGCTTGATCCAATGCCAGAGGATCGAAGGAAGCAAACATGCCGATGTTGGGCAGGATGGGGGCATCGTTTTCGCAGTGGCAGTCACAGTTGGGGGACACGTCTACAATGAGGGAAACGTGGAAATTGGGCCGTCCGTCCACCACAGCCTTGGTATACTCCGCCATGCGGCAGTTGAGGACCTCGTTGGCATTGTCATTGTCAAACTGGATGGCATCGAAATTACAAGCACCCAGGCAGCGTCCGCAGCCCACACAGTTGTCCTGATTTACCCGCATTTTCAGCGCCGCACGGTCAAAGATCAGGCCACCGTTGGCGCATTCCTTCTGACATTTTCGGCAGCCACGGCATTTCTTCTCAATGATGTGGGGCTTGCCGGAGGAATGCTGCTCCGTCTTTCCCGCACGGGAGCCGCAGCCCATGCCGATATTCTTGATTGCACCGCCGAAGCCGGTCATTTCATGGCCTTTAAAGTGGGTGAGGCTGATAAAAATATCCGCGTCCATAATGGCCCGCCCGATCTTGGCCTCCTTGACATACTCGCCGCCAATGACAGGTACGGCAATGTCGTCGGTGCCCTTGAGACCATCACCAATCAGAATGGGACATCCTACGGTGAGGGGTGTAAAGCCGTTTTGCCAGGCGCATTCCAGGTGCTCCAGGGCATTTTTACGGCTGCCGGGATACATAGTGTTGCAGTCCGTCAGGAAAGGTTTTCCGCCCAGAGATTTTACCAGGTCCACCACGGCACGGGCATAGTTGGGCCGAAGATAGCTGATGTTGCCCAGTTCACCGAAGTGCAGCTTAATGGCAACGAATTTGCCCTCCATGTCAATGTCTTCAATGCCTGATTTTTGCATGAGCTTTTGCAGCTTGGTGGGCAGGCCGTCGCCGAAAGCCTTTGTGCGGAAATCGGTATAATAGACCTTTGCTATTTCCATAAAATTTCACTCCCGATCATAGTTTAGCAGCTCCCTGCCGAAAAATCTTGTCAAAAATTATAGCATGGTTTGACAGCCAATTCAATGTGATTTATAATATTGGAAAAAGAACCGGAGGTTTTGGTTATGGAACGTACAGAAGCATGGGCACTGCTGACCCAGTATAATGAAGAGCCTTTCCATTTGCAGCATGCCATCACGGTGGAGGCTGTGATGGGATACTTTGCCGAGAAGTTGGGCTACGGCGAGGAAAAGGAGTTCTGGAAGACAGTGGGCCTGCTGCACGATCTGGATTTTGAGATGTACCCGGAGCAGCACTGCATCAAGGAAATGGAAATTATGACCGAGCTGGGGCTGGATCCCAAGCTGATCCACGCAGTGGGCAGTCACGGCTGGGGGATCTGCTGTGATTTAAAGCCGGAGCATGAGATGGAGAAGATCCTCTTTGCCACGGACGAGCTCACCGGCCTCATTGGGGCAGCAGTAAAGATGCGTCCCAGCAAGAGTACCAAGGATTTGGAGCTTTCCAGTCTGAAGAAAAAGTTTAAGGATAAGAAGTTTGCCGCTGGCTGCAGCCGTGATGTGATCCGCAATGGTGCGGAGCTGCTGGGCTGGGAGCTGGACAAGCTGCTGGAGGAAACCATCTTGGCCATGCGGGCATCGGAGGACGATGTGATCGCGGCTATGACGCGGCTTGGCATCTAAAGAATAAAAACGTCCCTTCCGGATTGGACAATGTCACTAAGTTAAGCTAATGAATCCCCCTGCCGTCGAAAGAGAGACGGTAGGGGGATATTTTTTCGTAATATTTCAAAAAAGACTTGACAAAAGCATAATTTCGTGCGGGGCTGTTGCAAAATGCAAATTTTTGCAGCAGCCCTTCCTTATCTCCAACATAG
>CAZEPQ010000187.1:0-2927 GCA_964514175.1 uncultured Oscillospiraceae bacterium | reverse complement strand
CAATCTTAAGCATGATTACACCTCCAAAACAGTTAGATGTTCAGGATATTCTAATGAAAGCTCCTTCATACAAAGCAGGAATCCCTGCATCGCCGCCTGGCAGCCCTGGTGGCTGGAAGGGGGGAGCATAAGAGAAATGCGGGCGCCCTGTTCCTTAATGGATACCTCCGCGCCGGCCTTGTACACATCGTTGATGATGCATTCCGTAAGGGTAACGCTGGAGGAAACCGCGGCGCAGACGATGTCTTCACCGGCGGGGGCATAGCCGCTGTGACCCTGACAGACGAATCCTGAAAGTCTGTCCTTGTCACGATAAAACCGAATGGTTGTCATCAGACGGAAATCTTTTCAATCTGAACTGCAGTGTAGGGCTGTCTGTGGCCCTTGCGGGAAGCGCTGCCCTTCTTGGGACGATACTTGAAGACCATGATCTTCTTGCCCTTGCCGTTACGAACGACCTTAGCTTCGACCTTGGCGCCCTCAACAACGGGAGTGCCGAACTTGCTGTTCTCGCCGTCAACGATAGCGATGACCTGGTCGAACACGACGGTCTCACCGGCCTCGACGTTCAGCTTTTCGATATAGACCAGCTGACCTTCAGTAACGTTGTACTGCTTGCCGCCGGTAACAATGATTGCCTGCATGTGCTTTGCACCTGCCTTTATAATAGTCTCGCTCTTGAGGCGATGCCTGAAAATGGGCATACTTATAGCGGCCTCTTTGACGCGGCCTGTCGATTATATCATGGCTAAAACCCTTTGTCAAGAAGGGATTTCGGGTTTTTTCTCAGAATTCTTCGTCACCGCTGAAGTCATCGTAATCATCCCCATCGTGACCGTTGCCCAGAATCTCACCCACCCGCATACGGCGGCTGCGCTTCATTTCTTCTACAGCCTCATGGATGAGCTCTTTTGTGTCACGGGGAGCCTTGACGTTTTTGATCTCCAGGGTGGGTAGGGTCTGGTCAGAGGACTGGATGGTGATGGTGCCCACCCCAAAAATTCTCTGGCCCAGCGTGATGGACAGGGAGATATCCCGCACCCGATAGAGCAGGATCTCCTCGCATTTCGTGTTCAGCAGACCGGTTTCCAGGAACAGACGGTCATCGCTGAGGGAATAGCGGGTGAAGGTGATGGGCATGCCCAAAATACGTTTGCGGTCAGACCAGATATACTCAATTGCCATGGGGAAGCGCTCCTTTCGTACTGTCGCTGAGGGCGCTTTTCAGCCGCCCATAGCAGCGAATGATTAAATACAGTAAAATTCCGCCATAGATGACTGCCACCAGCCGCATGGACAGGATGGGAACCTCGCCGAAAAGATAGGCCCCGTAAATCAGGAACCCGCCGAAGAGCAGTCCCACCGCCACCGGGGTCCGTCTGGGATAGGCAGCGGCGTAAACGATGGAAAGGATCTCTGCCAGATAAAAATACCGTTCGTGCATTCTGGGCAGGCTCCAGGGAATCAGCAGAGAGAAGATCAGCGCCAGCTCCAGCAGAGCTTGTGTGTCCATGGCCTTGTACTTGCCTAAGCATACATACAGTACCAGCAGCGTCAAAATCATGGCCATCAGCACGGGAACTGCGGACAGTTCATAGAAATAGTCGTTGCTGATAAGGCTCCAGAAGGAGGGGGCGTTCAGACTCAAATAGGGGTAGGCGTTGGCCTGCTCGAAATAGATGGAGAAGGTGTCCTGGAGACTTCTGCCGCCAAGCAGTGCCGGGACCATGGCTGCCAGGAATCCGGCGGGGAAAATGGGAAGCTGCCGGAGCTTCACCCGATCCGTTACCAGCAGGAAGGCCACAATGGGCAGAATAAACACGGCCTGGAGCTTAAAGGCCAGGGACAGGGAGAACAGCAGCATGGATGCGGCAGGCTTTTTGCGGAGACCGCAGTAGAGGCCCCACAGGGCAAAGGCACCGTAAACGCTGTCGCACTGGCCCCAATAGGCGCTGTTGAGCCAGGTGGTGGGGGCAAAAAGAGCTGCCGCAAAGGCCAAAAGTACCGGAAGCTGCTTTTTGGTCACAAGAGACACCAGCTTGCCCACTGCCAGAGCTGCGGCCACATCTGCCAGCACGGAAAACAGCTTGATGCAGTACAGGTCGTAGAAGGGCAGTCGGGAGATCAGCAGGATCACATACAGGTAGGGCATGTTGTAGTCGCCGATGGGGGTGGACAGAGCCTCCCGCACCGTCATACCGGCCATGGTGTCAGTCCAGATGGATAGAAAACTGACATAGTCCCCGGAAATATGGTCAAAAAGGCTCAGCCGAAGGAACAGTCCTGCCAACAGCAGCGCCATGGCGCAGTAGGTGTTGGCGGAGCTTTTAAACAGGGGCCAACGAAGCAGCACCCCGCAGCCTGCAATGCCGTAGAGCAGGAGCATGCAGGCGGAAAAAAGTACGCTGGCAGTATCCCCATAGAGGGAAGTCACCGCCATATACAATGCCAAAATCACGCCGCAGAAACCGGCGAGGATATAGATAAGTTTACAGAGTCGATCCTGGGAAAGAGACACAATATCACCCGAATATAAGGATTTCCATTATTATACCAAAAAAATGTGAGAATGAAAAGAGGGGAAACGCATTGGCGCTGCAGTGCCGGAAGCTCCTTGAAGAAGGAGCTGTCAGCGAAGCTGACTGAGGATGGATGCGGGAAGAAGTCCGATAACAGAAAGTTTTTGGCAAAAACGTACTGCGGTAGTCCATCCTCCGCCGGGCTTCGCCCGCCACTTCCTTCGCTAAGGAGGTTTCGCCGCCTGCAGCGGCGCCACCTCTCCCAGGGGAGAGGCAAGGGCCTGTTCTAATACAAGAAAAACCGCCGTGGAAAGCTCCACGGCGGTCAAATTATGCGATTTTGAAATTAGCCAACCAGCTTAGCGGTATCCTGTGCGATAACCAGCTCTTCGTTGGTGGGGATGACCA
>CAZEPQ010000186.1:0-2930 GCA_964514175.1 uncultured Oscillospiraceae bacterium | reverse complement strand
GTAATGTATAATGGCACTTTCTGTAGATATAGAAAAAAAACTAGGAACTTTCCATATGAAGATCCAGTTCGAGGCAGACAATGAAGTGCTGGCTCTCCTGGGGGCCTCCGGCTGCGGAAAAAGCATGACCCTCAAGTGCATTGCAGGCATTGAGAAGCCGGACAAAGGGCACATCATATTGAATGGCAGGGTTTTATTCGATTCCGAAAAACACATCAACATCTCACCTCAGGAACGCAGAATCGGCTATCTGTTCCAGCAGTACGCCCTCTTCCCCAACATGACCGTCCGACAGAATATTGCCTGCGGTGACCGGGACAAAACCCGTGTCAACACTGTGGTACCGGAGATTATCAGGGCCATGCACCTGGAGGGCATGGAACAAAAACGGCCTCATCAGCTTTCAGGCGGACAGCAGCAGCGGACGGCATTGGCCCGCATTCTGGTCAACGAACCAGAGGTGCTGCTTTTAGATGAGCCATTTTCCGCGTTGGACAGCCATCTTAAATTTCAGTTGGAGCGCGAAGTCCGCCAGATCATCCGCCAATTCGGTAAAACAGTAATCCTGGTTTCCCATGACCGTGACGAAGCCTTCCGCCTTTCCGACAGTATCGCCACCATGGGAGATGGTATCATTGAAACCATCGGAAGCAAACAGACGGTATTTTGCAATCCTCAGACTACCGGCGGTGCTATCCTGACCGGCTGCAAGAATATCTCCAGAGCACAGCTTTTGGATAAAAATCATGTCAGTGCCCTGGATTGGGGTATGATTTTAAACATCCCTGACTGTGTGGAGCGTGTGGATCATATCGGCATCCGCATGCACGATGTCCGTATTGGAGAAGGGGAAAATGCCTCACATTGTCAGGTGCTGGAGGAAATCGAGAACCCATTTTCCTTTACTATCATGCTTTTGCCTGAAGGTGCAGAAATGCCCATCGGCATAGAGCTTAACAAAAACACCTGGCTTCAGGCCCGGGCGAAAACTCTTACTGTATCTCTGCCCGGAGAATCTATTTTGCTTTTGAAGGAGCATTGACCATGAAAAAACGTATTCCGTATATGGAGGCCAGAAAATTGGTCGTCACTGCAGTAACACCGGTAGAAAAAGAAATCATCTCCCTGGAAAACTGTTTTGACCGTATCATTGCCCAGAACATCATTGCCGCAGAGCATGTTCCTCCCTTTGACCGTTCTCCTTACGACGGTTATGCATTCCGCGCCTGTGACGTCCATAGCGCCGATGCTGACACCCCTGTAACGCTGCGCGTATTGGAGGCGATACCGGCAGGCGGGGTATCACACATGCCGGTGACGGAAGGAACCGCAGTGAAGATATTGACCGGCGCTCCAATTCCAGAAGGTGCTGATGCTGTAATCATGTTTGAGAAAACGCAGTTTACTGACACCTCAGTAACTATATTTGAGCCTGTGAAAAAAGGAAGCAATATCATCTATACCGGCGAAGATATCCAAAAGGGAACTGTACTGGCTGAAAGCGGAACAGTCATTGATGCCGGACTGGCCGGGACTCTGGCCTCCCAGAATATCCCCTCGCCGTTAGTATATCGTATTCCCAAGGTGGGCATCATCTCCACCGGCAGCGAGCTTTTAGAGGTGGGAAGCCCGTTGGAGCCCGGGAAGATCTACAACTCCAATTATCACACCTTGAGCACTGCCCTGCAGCGAATGGGCTGTGAACCGGTCTATCTCGGCATCTCCGGGGATCGGGCGACAGATATCAGTTCCCTCATCGACCAGGGACTTCACCAGTGTGATGCACTGATCCTGACCGGAGGTGTCTCCGTGGGCGATCACGACCTGACTCCGGCCGCCATGAGACTCAGTGGTGTGGATCTGCTGTTTGAAGGTGTGGATCTAAAACCAGGCATGGCCTGTGCCTACGGTGTCAAAAACGGCAAGCTGGTTTGTGGACTTTCCGGAAATCCAGCTTCCTCCATCACCAATTTTTACGCAGTGGCATACCCGGCTCTAAGAAAATTATGCGGTCATCGGCAGGTCCTTCCAAGAGAAATCGAAGTCACCTTAACCAGCGGATTTGCCAAGAAAAGCCCGGGAACCAGACTGCTGCGGGGCAGGCTGGACTTAACAGACGGGACTGTTCGTATGCACCTGCCCAAGGACCAGGGCAACGTGGTTCTCAGCAGCACCATCGGCTGTGATGTCATGGCCATCGTCCCCGCCGGGTCCGATGCACTTTGTGCCGGCACAAAACTGAAAGGATTCCTATTATGAAAAAGATAAATGTAGAAAATGCAGTGGGCATGACTTTATGCCATGATATTACCGCCATGAGAGACGGCTTTAAGGGTGCTGCTTTTAAGCGCGGCCATGTGATTCGGGAAGAAGATATTCAAAAGCTTCTGGACATCGGAAAACGTACCGTATTTATCTGGGAAGAAGAGGCAGGCGAGATGCACGAAGAAGACTGTGCCCTGCGAATGGCTGCTATGGCTTCGGTGGAAGGGGCACACTATACCGGGCCTTCCGAAGGAAAAGTCCTTTTGATGGCCGACGAAAGAGGCATGTTCCGGGTAGATACAGAACTGTTAAAGGAAATCAATTCCATCGGCGATATCACCATCTGCACCCTGCCGGACCATTACCCGGTGGAGGCCGGCGCCCGCATGGCCTCCATGCGAATCGTCCCCCTGGTGACCCAGGAACGCCAGATCCTGCAGGCAGAATCTCTTTGCAAAGGCCGAAAGCTTCTGGATCTGCGTCCTTATAAGCACCAAAAAGCCGGTATCATCATCACCGGTTCCGAGATTTATAACGGCCGCATCAAAGATAAATTTGAAGCGGTTGCCCGCGGGAAGCTGAAAAACTATCCTTGTGAGATATTGGGTGTGACCATCTGCGACGACGATCTCAACATGCTTACAGATGCGGCTCACCGGTATCTT
>CAZEPQ010000185.1:0-2999 GCA_964514175.1 uncultured Oscillospiraceae bacterium | reverse complement strand
TTTGCCAGCACGGAAATAACGCCCTTGCAGCCCATAGCCATGTAGGGGACGATCTGGTTATCATTGCCGCTCCAGATGTTAAAGTCGTCGCCGCAGGCGTCCAGAGTCCGCAGAACGATATCGGTGCTGCCAGAGGCTTCCTTCACACCATTGATGTTGGGGTGCTTGGAAAGCTCCTTATATACGGGAACAGACATGCTGACGCCGGTACGGGAGGGCACATTGTAGACGATGCTGGGAATGGAGACATTGTCGGCTACCTCCAGAAAGTGCCGGATCAGGCCCTTGTTGGAACATTTATTATAGTAAGGCGTGACCTGTAGCAGAGCGTCAGCGCCGACCCTTTCGGCTTCCTTGGAAAGATAAACAGCGTGGACAGTCTCGTTACTTCCGGTACCTGCAATGACCGGAACACGGCCTGCAACCTGCTTTACGGTAAAGGCGATGGCCTCGATATGTTCAGGGTCCTTCAAGGTGGCGGATTCGCCGGTGGTACCGCAGATGGTGATGGCAGAGATGCCGTCTGCGATCTGAAATTCAATGAGCTGGGCCAGCTTTTCATAATTTACAGAGCCATCGGGATACATGGGGGTGACGATGGCAACGCTGGAACCGGTAAAAATGGGTGTTTTCATTGGATAAAACCTCCCTTAACGCTTGGTGATATAGCCTTCTGCACAGAGCAGCTCGGAAAGGAGCACTGCGCCGCCTGCCGCGCCACGAAGGGTGTTGTGGGACAGGCATACAAACTTCATGTCATACTGGGTGTCCTTGCGGAGACGGCCCACGGAAATTGCCATGCCGCCTTCCAGATCACGATGGAGCTTGGTCTGGGGCATGTTGTCTTCTTCGAAATAGTTGATGAACTGCTTGGGAGCATGGGGCAGCTCCAGCTCCTGGGGACGACCCTTAAATTCCTTCCACATCTTTTTGATGTCCTCGAAATCCACTTCCTGGTCGAAGGATGCGAATACGGCGGCCATATGACCATCGGAAACAGGTACCCGGAGACACTGGGCGGTGATATCTGGGCCGGAAGCGTTCTTAATGACGCCATCTTCCACCTTGCCCCAGACTTTCATAGGCTCCTGCTCGGACTTTTCTTCCTCACCGCCAATGTAGGGGATCAGGTTATCCACCATTTCGGGCCAGGTCTCAAAGGTTTTGCCAGCGCCGGAAATGGCCTGATATGTACAAACCAGAACTTTGTTCAGGCCGTATTTCTCTTTAATAATGGAGAGAGCGGGGACGTAGCTCTGAATGGAGCAGTTGGATTTGACTGCCACAAAGCCACGCTTGGTGCCAAGGCGCTTTCTCTGATCCTCAATGACCTTCAGGTGATCCCCGTTGATCTCGGGAATGATCATGGGAACGTCGGGAGTGCCGCGGTGCGCGGAGTTGTTGGAAACCACAGGACACTCAAGCTGGGCATATTTATATTCCAGGGCACGGATCTTTTCCTTATCCATATCCACAGCACAGAATACAAAGTCCACCATCTGGGCAATCTTTTCAGCGTCAGCCTCAGCATCCATTACGGTGATCTCTTTGGCCCAGGCGGGAATATCGGTCTTCATGCACCACTTTTTCCCTACAGCGTCCTCATATTTTTTCCCGGCGGAACGGGGAGAGGCGGCCAGCACAACGGTCTCATACCAGGGGTGATGATCCATCAGGGTGATGAAACGCTGACCCACCATACCGGTGGCGCCGATGATTCCCACTTTATATTTTTTCATATCGCATCGCTCCTCTATAGCAGTATATCAGCTTTTTGAAATTCTGTGAAAACAAAAAGAGCCGGCAGGGGAGAACCGGCCGGTCAGGCAGTGCCAATACCGCTGCCACTTTAAAGTAATAGTAACATACGCCCCCTGCCACTGTCAAGGCACGGAGGCGTATAAGAATTCCTTGATTTTACCGATTTTTTCGGGCATTTTGTCAGGGGATCAAAACATATCGAAAAATTCCTGCTCCATCATCTTTTCGCTGTCCAGGTCGGCTTTTACAGCCTCCAGAACCACACGGCAAACGTACCGATTGACGCTCTCGCCCTGCTTTTTGGCACAGTATTCGATCAGTCGGCGACTTCCTTTGGGAAGTGCCATGTTGATGCGGTCGTAATGGGCGGCGGTATACTTATTGTTTGCCCGGATCTTTGCGTCTGAGTTTTTCTTTTCTGCCATATCAATCACCGATCATATTATATCAAAATTCGAGTTCTGTGTCCAGTGATACAATGTAACATAATACGCTGGTTCGTGTAACATTGTATCGCTTTAAAAGAAAACTGTGGGAATTTCTGAAAAAGGTTGCATGAACTTCTATTTTGTAATATGATATATGCTGTATGGGCATTTGCCCGATTGATATTATGGAAGATAAGAGGAAGTATCGTGAAAACAAGCGATTTTAATTACGACCTGCCCCAGGAACTCATCGCGCAAACCCCCCTGGAGCGGCGGGACGGCTCTCGTTTGATGACTTTGCGCCGGGAAACAGGGGAGTTGAGCCACCGGCATTTTTATGATTTACCGGAGTTTTTAAAGCCCGGAGATACCCTGGTGCTCAATGACAGCCGTGTTTTGCCTGCCCGTCTTTATGGCAAGCGGAACCCTACCGGAGGCGCCGTGGAGCTGCTGCTTTTGAAGGAGCATACCGACGGAAGCTGGGAGTGTCTTGCCCGCCCTGGACGGAAATTAAAGCCCGGAGCTGCGGTTGTATTCGGGGATGGAGAGCTTTCTGCCACCATTCTAGAGGACATTGGCGAGGGAAAAAAGATGGTTCAGTTCCACTATGAGGGGATCTTCCTTGAGGTACTGGAACGGCTGGGAAAAATGCCTCTGCCGCCCTATATTAAGGAAGAACTTCATAATGGGGAACGCTATCAGACGGTGTATTCCAAGGTGGTGGGTTCTGCTGCTGCGCCCACTGCCGGCCTTCATTTTACCCCGGAGCTTCTGCAAAAAATTCAGGATATGGGTGTTCAGATTGCCTAT
>CAZEPQ010000184.1:0-3063 GCA_964514175.1 uncultured Oscillospiraceae bacterium | reverse complement strand
GGGGCTCCACCTCCCAGCGGCAGGTGTTCAAGGCGGAGCGGATATAGTCGTCCATCTGGTCAAGCACCCCTGCGTCTTTTTCCATTTGGGTGGAGAACATGCGGAGGCCCTGGGCGAACTGACTGCCACCGCCCAGCTTGGCGAGCTTTTCCAGCAGGATAACTTTCTTGCCGCCCTCAGCAGCCTTGGCTGCAGCGATGAGGCCCGCGGCGCCACCGCCAATGACAACGATGTCGCAGACTTTTTCTGTGGGGGCGTGATGCTTTGTTTCCTTTACATAGCCCTCCGGAAATATAATTCCCAAGCGACAGGCCTCGCTACATGCACCGCAGGAAAGACACTTTTCCTTGTCGATCTGATACTGTAGGCCTGTGGATGCAATGGCATCCGCTGGACATACGGAAGCGCATCGAGCGCAGTTGATACAGGGCCCCTGAATGTAGTAGGACATAAGATTACCTCCTGTTCGTTCTTGATACACTTATTATACGTCTACGAATTATCCTGAGAAAGTATCGTTTTCCAAAGTGTGGCACTAAAAACAGAACTCGACCTGAAACCAACATAGCACACAATGGCTGACTATGCATATCTCAATTTCCGCGAAAACTCCTCATCTTGTGTGAGCGCAGTTGATGGTTGGATTGTAGCGTGGAAAGTGTGGTCGAGATGCCTGTCCAGGGCAACTGTATATGGCCCTCGAAAAGGGAATCTGAACCACTGTGTCTATATGTCGTTTGGGGGGGGAAGGGGTGTCGGAAAAGCGTTGAGAATCAAGTGCTTTTTTAGGTGCGAATGGGTCGTTTCGCAAAATGTGTAAAACCTTCTCAATGAAGTCTCTCAATTTTTACTCAGACTTCTCACATCGCTCCAAAGGGTTTACATTTTACATAAGCAAAGATACACTGAAATTAAGTTCAGACGCGCGTGCGTCTGGCTCTACTGGTCCGGTTTTGCAGGGGATTTCCTTGCAGAACTTAACTCTCAAGCATTGTTAAAAGGAGGTTTACACATGAAAAAGAAATCGTTACTTGCATTGCTTTTGGCTGTAGCCATGCTCCTAGGACTGCTGTCTGGTTGTGGCGGAGATACTGCTGAAGAGACTGCTGCAGTAAGCTCCGCTGAAGAGGCGCCCGCATCTGTGGCGGTCCAGGTTGAGGAAGAGGCTCCCGTAGAGGAGGTGTCTGAGGAAGAAGAGACACCTGTTTCCATTGTGGAAGAGCCTGTAGTGGAGGTCCCCGCAGGTCCCGAAGCATACTATGCTTGCGAGGAGACCACTGAAATCTCTATTCTTTTCCAGTACCCTGCATTCTTCCAGGCTTTCTTCCCCGAAGGCTGGGGTGCTTCTGAGTTCTGGACAGCACTGGGCGAAAAAACCAACACTACGTTTTCTCTTCGCGAGGTGTCCAACCTTGAATGGAATGAAAACGTGAATCTTCTGTGTGCCTCCGGCGATCTGCCTGATGTAGTTACCAACCTGGGTTCTGTTTACAACGGTGGCTTTTCCCAGGCGATTCGCGACGAAATGATTTTCGATTTGGCACCCTACGTCGAAGAGTATGCCCAGAACTACTTCGCGGCTCTGTCTCAGGACGAGTACACGCTGAAGACCTGTATTGATGATGAAGGCCAGATGGGTGCGATGTATCCCATCGTGGAGGAGGCTTATCCCGTTACCAACGGCCTGTGGATTCGCCAGGACTGGCTGGATGAGCTCGGCAAGGAGATTCCCAATACTACCGACGAACTCACTGAGGTTCTGCGTCTGTTCAGCCAGAACTATGGCGCTACCATTGGTCTGTACCAGATGGTCCGTTCTAACTCCAACTCTGCATTCGTTGCAGTAGAAGGTGTTTGGAATGCCTTTGGTCCCACCGAATACTTCCTGGATGATGAGGGTGTTATTCAGTATGGCCCCATGCAGGATTACTACTATGAGTATCTGGCATATCTGAAGTCTCTGGCGCAGGAAGGCCTGTTCCTGACCTCCGATATGACGGATCAGTCCTCCAGTGATTTGTTTGCAAAGGGACTCATTGGCCTGGAGGGTGACTCCCCTGACAATGTTCCCTCGTATGTCAGCCTGCTGGATGTTGAGGAGCAGGAGAAGTGTAATCTGGTGCCCATGGTAGCACTGGGAGAACCCACTGAGTATGGTCCCATTGCTTCGCTGGTCAGCGGCGACGGCGGCGGTAATATCAGCGTCTCTACAAACTGTGAATATCCTGAAGTTGTACTGAAAACCTTTGACTATTTGTTCACCGAAGAAGGCGCTGTGCTGTCTTCCTACGGCATCGAAGGATCTGCCCATGAGATCGTGGACGGCAAACCTGTCCTCACAGATTTGGTTCTGAACAACCCCGACGGTATTCCTGTTGTGGCGGCTAAGGGCTACTTCCTCAATCCCGGCATTCCCGGCATGATTGACTACACTCGTACTCAGGTCACTTGGAATGATATCCAGAAGTCCGCCTATGGCGTGTGGGAGGCTGCTTACTCCGGTTCTTCCAAGTCTGCCGGTACCGACGGCCTGTCTTTGACCGAGGAAGAACAGGATGCAATTTCTGTCTACAGATCTGATATGGTCACCTACGTTACTGAGTGGGCCAACAATGTGGTATTCGCTGATGTGGAACTGACGGATGCTACTATCGCTGAGTTCCAGAAGACCATGGAAGAGACAATGCACATCAGTGAGATCCTTGAGGTCTACAATGCAGCATACGAGCGTTTCCTGGCTCGTTCCTTTGGATAAATAATACTCCTGGCGCCCCCGGCCTATCAATTGGCCGGGGGCGCTTAAGCGCTGGCAGATGGTTTCTAGGCCAGTCATCAGTACGATAAAATCAACCATCGAGGTGCTGAGGACGGCAGGATTGCCCAGGGATTGCGTCTTTGTGAGAACATCCCCATTTCGTTGCCATGCTGCCCCAGAATACGGTGCCATGCTGCCCCAGAATACGGTGCCATGGTCCGAGCCGCAGACTGATAAATAAGACAGAAAAAGGTCGGGCACGTTGCAAAATAGCGCAAAATAAAAAAGGTCTCCAGTTAGCCCTAAAA
>CAZEPQ010000183.1:0-3132 GCA_964514175.1 uncultured Oscillospiraceae bacterium | reverse complement strand
GCCGTGGGCGAAGTTCAGCATTTTAGCAATGCCGTAGACCATGGTGTAGCCCAGTGCAATAATGGCATAAACGCTTCCCAGGCTGATGCCGTTGATCAGATTGGAAAGAAAGCTCATACCACGCACCTCCCTTTTACTAAATTACAAAATTCGAGGTAAAAATCGAATAAACGGGGGTTGCCGTGTGGCAACCCCCGTCGGTGTTCAAGAGGGGTATCGCTTCAGAAGGGATTACATACCAACGTATGCGCCGTTCTGAATGACCATGCCCTTAGGAGCCTTGGAAACTTCGCCGGACTCGGACCAGGTCATGCCGGAGCCGGTGAGGCCGTCGACGCTGAAGTCAGCGGAGGAGAAGGTAGCGATCATCTTCTCGCAGATGTCAGCAGCGGACATATCAGCGGTAACGCCATTCTTCTGGATGGCCTCGTAGATAGCCCAGACGCAGTCATATGCGTCAGCAGCGAACTGGTTGGGAGTCTCGCCGTACTTCTCGTTGTAGGTCTTAACGAAGTTCTGAGTCTTCTCGTCGGTTGCGTCAGCGGAGAAGGGAGTCAGCAGCATAACGCCCTCAGCCAGGGAGGTGTCGAAACCTTCCAGGGTCAGGATGCCGTCCATGCCGTCCACGCCGAAGATCTTAACGTCATACTCCATGGAAGCAGCCTGAGTCATGATCAGAGAAGCGGGGGTGTAGTAGATGGGCAGGAACAGCAGGTCAGCGCCGGCGGACTTAGCCTCGCCAAGCTGTACGGAGAAGTCGTCATCGGTGTCGTCGGTGAAGGTGGTAACGGATACGACCTCCAGGCCCTGAGCCTCAGCCTCGGCTGCAAACTTCTCGTAGATACCGGTGGAGTAAGCGTCGCCGTTGTTGTAGATGATGGCGATCTTGGTGCCCAGGCCCTGCTCCTTGATGTACTGTGCGGAAGCGGTGCCCTGGTTGGGGTCAGTGAAGCACATCTGATAGACGCAGTCCTTACCGGTGATAACATCAACGGAAGAAGCAGAGGGAGTCAGCATGAAGATGCGGTCGGTGTTGGCCTCAGTGGAAACTGCCAGAGAGGGAGCGGTGGTGGTGGTACCGACCAGGATCTGCATACCCCAGTCCTTCAGGGTGTTGTAAGCGTTGACGGACTTCTCAGCATCATGCTCGTCGTCCTGCCAGTTCAGTTCGAACTGGGTGCCGCCCAGAGCGTTGATCTCGTCAACAGCGATCTGAGCACCGTTCATGGTAGCAATGCCGTAGATAGCAGCGCCGCCGGTGGTGGGGCCAATGCCGCCCAGCTTGATAACAGCGCCGGCGTTTTCGGCGGTGGAAGCAGCCTCAGATCCGGCAGCCTCAGCAGTGCTGGTCTCGGAAGTGCCGCAGGCAACCATGGACAGTACCATGGCCAGTGCCAGAAGCAGTGCAAAAAACTTTTTCATATTGGTTTTCCTCCAATCAAATGTTGTAATGACGTTTGTGTCATTTACAATTTGGGTATACTTTAGCACACTAATATGCCGCAAGTCAAGTGATTCCAAAAACTATTTTGCACCGAATTTTACTTGGAATTTCAAAAACTTTTGTGCGATTTAGCAAGGAGTTTGCAGAAATGAAAAACCGGCTTCATTTTTCTCCTGTTTCACGGAAAAAAGGAAGTTTTTTTGTCAAAATCGCTGCCAGAAGTCCGCAAATGATTCCAAGCAGCGCGCCGCAAAGCACGTCGGTGGGATAGTGAACATAGAGATACAGCCGGGTCAGGCCAATAACTGCCGCCAGAAGGATTGCAGGACCCCTTCCCTTTGCCTTCATAAACCACAGGGCCCCCGCCGCCGCAAAGGACGCTGCCGTGTGTCCCGAGGGGAAGGAATAATCGTGGGGCGCCGCAATGATCAGCTGCACATCAGCCCTGATGTCATAGGGCCTGATCCGTGCCACCAGGGGCTTCAGGGTCACATTGCACAGCAAAAGATCCAGAATCAGGGCAATGGCCATGGCTGCGCCGTATTTTCTCGTTCTTTTCGGAATCAGCAACAGTACCGCCAGGGCGATCCAGAACCACCCGCCGTTTCCCAGGCTGGTAATCACAGGCACCACCGCATCCAGAAAGCCGCAGCGAAAATGTTCCGCTATAAAATCAAGGATGGCAAAATCTAAATTTGTGATCAAACGTCATCAACTCCTTTGATTTCAGTAGTATAGCACGAAAGGAAAGACTTGTCACGGGAAAATATTTGCACCCTGAAAAACGAATAGCCCTCTATGCATTAAGCCCGCCGTTCCACAGTTTTTCCTGCCGAAAAAGTCCGAAATACCTTAAAATTTTACCTAAATTTCTTATTCGCGCATTGACAAGCATATGCCTTCATGTTATGATATGGACGCAACAAACGTATGTAACAAGTGGTACGATTAGAACAACTTGTTTTAATGCATGGGCAGCCCCGAGGCCGCATAAACTAATCTTCGGCGGTGTTTGCCCGGATCAATTTATGAACAATACATTCAACATAATTTGGAGGTAAAGTATTATGTCTATTAAAGTTGGTATCAACGGTTTCGGTCGTATCGGCCGTATGGTTTTCCGCGCCAGTGTGAATTTCCCCGAGATCGAGATCGTGGGCATCAATGATCTGTGTGATCCCGATTACCTGGCATACATGCTCAAGTACGACACCATGCACGGCAAGTTCCAGGGCGAAGTTTCCCACACCGAAAAGGGCATCGTGGTAAACGGTAAGGAGATCCCCGTGTTTGCAGAGCGCGATCCCAAGAACCTGCCTTGGGCAGAGGTTGGCGCTGATTATGTGGTAGAGTCCACCGGTCTGTTTCTCACCAAGGAAAAGGCCCAGGGCCACATCGACGCAGGCGCTAGGCACGTTGTCATGTCCGCGCCCTCCAAGGATGACACCCCCATGTTCGTCGTGGGCGTCAACCATGACAAGTACACTTCTGACATGACCTTCGTTTCCAACGCATCCTGCACCACCAACTGCCTGGCTCCCATCGCCAAGGTGCTCAACGACAGCTTTGGCATCACCGACGGTCTGATGACCACCGTTCACTCCGTCACCGCCACCCAGAAGACCGTTGACGGTCCCTCCGCAAAAGACTGGAGAGGCGGCCGCGCAGCCACCGGCAACATCATCCCC
>CAZEPQ010000182.1:0-3139 GCA_964514175.1 uncultured Oscillospiraceae bacterium | reverse complement strand
GTACATATTAACTTTGCTCAGAGGCATGTATGCCATGATAATTTCCTCCTATGTAATATATTTTTTCATACAGCTATATGATATACCTTGGAACAGTACCAAAGTCAACCCCCTTTCTCTATCAAATTTTCACGAATTTTTGCGATGAAACAGTTTATAACATTGACTTTCCCGAAAAAATGCATGATAATATACATGAGTAAAAAGGGAGGTCACTCCATGAAATATAAAATTGGTGATGTCGCGAAAATTCTGGGCATTTCCCCGGATCTCCTGCGATATTATGAGAAAAAGGGTGTCGTTATGCCCATGAAGGGCAAGCACAACGACTATCGTTATTATGACTTCTGGGATATCAACTTTCTGCTGGATTGCCTGTGGTTTAAAAACTTTGGTTTCTCCCTGGATCAAATCTCCGAGATGGTGAAAACCGCCTCCACGGACGATCTGGATCAGATGTTCGTAGAGAAGGAGGATGAGCTTCACGCCACCATTGCCCGCTGTGAGCTTTTGCTGCGCCGTTCCGAGGAATACCGCCGGGATCTGAAAAAGGCCCACGAGCTTTTTGGCATCTGTGAGATCGTGGACAGCCCGGATTATGTGCGGTATCTCAACCGCTATACAGACAACTACGACAACTCCCCTGCCCTCCAGAAGCTGAGCCACGACTGGCTGGCACTGATGCCCTGCACCCACCGCTGCTTTGAGATCGCCCAGGAGGATTTGCTGGACGAGGGCGGCAAGGATTACGCCTGGGGCCTGAGTCTTGGCATGGAGTATGTGAAGCTACTGAATGTTTCCACTGCTCCCCCGGTGGTCCACATCCCCTCTCACCGGAGCCTCCACTCCGTATTTAAAAACACCGGCAAGGGTAACTTCTCTCCCCAGCTCATCCGCTATATGGTGGAATACTGCCAGGAGCATCAGCTTACCATCTGCGGCCCCGCAAGAGGCAATCTGCTATGTTCCGTGGATGAAGGCGGAGACCTGACCGGCTTCTTCGAGGTTTGGATTCCCATTGAATGACTGAAAGCTGTGCCGTGCCGCGCTGCGGCACGGCTTTTTTATTATCCCCAAAAAGCAACCAGACCTGCCGCGGCTTTTCGCCGCAGCAGGTCCATTTTTCATCACTCAAGCATATGCTGGCCGGTATACAGTTCGTAATATCTGCCGCCCTGTGCAAGCAGCTCCTGATGGTTGCCGAACTCGATGATCTCGCCGGCTTCAATGACGGCGATCTTGTCGGAGTTACGGACGGTGGACAGACGATGGGCAATGACGAATACGGTCTTGCCAGCCATCAGGCCATCCAGACCCTTTTCGATCTCCTTCTCAGTACGGGTATCAATGGAGGAGGTTGCCTCATCCATAATGAGAACAGGAGGCTTCGCAACTGCTGCACGGGCAATGTTCAGAAGCTGACGCTGACCCTGAGACAGGCTGCCGCCGTCGCCGGTGAGATAGGTATTGAACCCATCGGGCAGGCTCATAATGAAGTTGTAAGCATTGGCACGCTTTGCAGCCTGGATGCACTCTTCATCGGTGGCGTTGAGGCGACCATAACGGATGTTCTCCATAATGGTGCCGCTGAACAGGTGGGTATCCTGGAGGATCACAACCAGGCTCCGCCGCAGGTCGTCCTTCTTAATATCCTTGACGTTGATGCCGTCATAGAGAATCTGGCCGTCCTGCACATCGTAGAACCGGTTGATCAGGTTGGTAATGGTGGTCTTACCTGCACCGGTAGAGCCAACAAAGGCGATCTTCTGACCGGGCTTTGCCTCCACGGACAGGTTTTTCAGAACAGGCTTACCCTCCACATAGTGGAAATTGATGTCCTGAACCTCAATGTGGCCCTTCACAGGAACCAACGTGCCATCAGGCTTCTTCCATGCTTCGCCTACGCAGGTGAGCCAGTCGTTGATTTCCTCGCCCTTTTCGTTGACGGGAACCATGATGACCTCGCCTTCGTCAACCTCGGGCTCAGCGTCCATGACTGCGAAGATACGCTCGGCACCTGCGATTGCAGACAGCAGGGTAACCACCTGGTTGGAGATCTGGTTGATGGGCATTGCCACCTGTCTGGTATAGTTAAGGTATACGCCCAGAGAACCAATGGTAAAGGCCACACCGCCCACATCGACACCACCGATGACGAACAGGCCGCCCACAACTGCGGTGATGGCATAGCAGATGCCCATGACCTGGTTCAGAACGGGCATGATGATCATACCAATGTAGGTTGCATCCATGGCGCTGTCACGGTATGCAACGTTCCGCTTGGTGAACTCTTCCTTGACATGCTCTTCGTAGTTGAATGCCTTAACTACCTTGATGCCTTCCACCATTTCTTCCACGTAAGCATTCACCAGACCCAGATTTTTCTGCTGCTGGCGATAGAGCTTCTTGGACTTCTTACTGATCTTTCTGACGATAATATAGTCAATGACCAGCACGACAACCGTGATAATGAACAGCACCCAGTTCAGGTAGATCATCATGGCCACGGTGCCAACAAAGGTCAGGATGGAGGAGATGAACATGGTCACCGTGTTTTCCATAGCCATCTGGACATTATCCGCGTCGTTGGTAAACCGGCTCATGATCTCGCCGTTGCTATGGCGGTCATAGTAGGAAATGGGCATTTCCTGAAGCTTATCAAACAGATCCTTGCGGAGCCGGTTGATGGAGCGCTGGCTCAGGAAGCTCATAAGCAGGCCCTGTGCATAGGAAGTAACGGTACCTCCCAGATAAATTGCCAAAAGAATCAAAAGCTGCTTTGCAAGGCCCAACCAGCACTGGCTGTCCCAGGCCTCACCAATATATGGGAGGATGTAGTCATCCACGATGGGCTTTAAGAAATAGCTGGCTGCCAGATTGGAGATGGTAGAGATCAGCATGGTAGCCAGGACCAGCACCAGAAGGAGCTTATTGCTGACCACATAATTCAGCAGTCGAATCAGAGTACCCTTGGTATTCTTAGGTTTACGGAAGTCCTTGGCGCCACCGGGGCCTCTCTGGCCACGCATGGAACCGGTATAGTTACCTTCCTCGTCATCGTCGCTGTCTTCGGACTTCTTCTTACCCTTGGTATCCACTGCAGGAGCAGTTTCCTTCTTCTTAGCCATCCAGGCCACCT
>CAZEPQ010000181.1:2867-3214 GCA_964514175.1 uncultured Oscillospiraceae bacterium | reverse complement strand
GTAGGTTTTTCCTCAAAAGGTATCGTTATATGGAGCAAAAGCCTGCCTTGGTAAACTTCACACAATGATGTGTGATTGAAAATACTATTGCAAACACTACGTGATATTTGCAATTCCATTTTGTGTGTGATAAACTATGTACGTCATTCAGATTGTTATTCATTTGGATGTCCTCCTTTTGATGTTTTCCTCGCAGTTGCCAGACCGCAAGGCTATTTTAACATCAAAAGGAGTTTTTTCGTCCTGTTTTATAACTTTAAGTGTTTTTAAACCCCACGCCTAGCGCGGGGTTTTCGTTGAACAAAAAGACTTCCGGCAACCAAGATGGCTGCCGGAAGTGCAGAAAA
>CAZEPQ010000181.1:0-2857 GCA_964514175.1 uncultured Oscillospiraceae bacterium | reverse complement strand
ATTTTTATTTTATTTCACTGTCCACTTGACGGGGAGCAGTTCAGAATGAGCCTTCGGCGGGGGTTTCTCTTTAACCGGTAGTTTCCTGATGCTACACCTCCCGGATGAACACTTTGGAAACATACCCCACAATGTTGTTGTATTCCGCCTCATACCAGTCTCCGGCATCTCCCAGCAGGGTGATCTGGGCACCGTTGGGAATGGAGGCCAGCACACGGCTGTCAAGGCTGGGGGCTTCTCTGAGATTCAGGGTACCGTAGCTCAGGGTCACCACTCCGGGCCGTGGAAAGTTAGCGCTGGGGGTGCGGAAGGGGATGCCGAAATACTCCGCCAGACCCTCCACAATGGTTCTGGCGATGAGGTTTAGATTCCCGGTGATCCAGTTGGCGTCCGCCACATTGTCGTGGTAGGCCAGTTCCATAAACACCGAGGGGGCCCTGGTCTGCCGCACCTCTCCGATGCGGGTGGTACCCAGGGCCCGCACCAGATTTGGGTCCGGGTAGATGGTCTTGATGGCGTCGGCAAGGATGGTTGCGGCCCGTTTGCCCTCCACGCTGGAGGGATAATAATAGATGTCACTGCCCTGAACCTGACCGTACATGCCGGGCGGGGCGGCATTGGAGTGCAGGGCCAGATGTAGGTCGTAATTTCCGCTGTTGCTCTGGCGAATGGACTGAACTGCGGAGCCATTGGGGTTGTTTCGGGTGAAGTCAATGCCTGTGGCAATGAGATAGGGCTCCATTTCGTCTGCCAGACGATTCATCCAATATTGCTCTGACCCTCCTGTAACGTAAAGATTTCCCGTTTGCGTGGAGGGGCTCAAAAATATGTTTGGCATGCTCTGCTCCTTTCCTCTCTTTGTTTCATTCTATGAAGGAGCGGGCACTTATGCCACAGGTTTTCTGTGACAGGGAGTTGTGCGGGACTGAAAGACGTGAGATAGAATGATTGTTTCCCAGATACCGTGGGAGGCACCCGGGAAGCATCTCAAAAAAAGAACAGGCCCGCTGCTCTGGCAGCGAGCCTGAATGATACCGGCACCACCGGTGAGCAGAATAGACATAGACGAAACTACTTTTTGGTCTATACCAAGTATAACACGGACCGGGGGAAAACCAACACAAGTTTCTGGGCATAGAATAATATGGGTGATAAAGGTGAAGATTGTTGGATTGACGGATGGAGATCGGCGGGTACTGATCCTGCCGGAGGATAGTTCGGAAACACAGCGGGCGCTGCTTCTCTGCCGCAGCATCACCATACTGGGAGAATATTACCTGGTGGGCAGTGATCCTATGGACGAGGAAGGAAAGAAAATTCCCGCTGGGGAGGTCCATAGGGAGGCCTTGGAGGCCTATTTATCCGGGGACGAAAGCCATTGGCGCAGGTTCCCAGTTCCGGATATCCATACGCTGCTGTCCCTGGCTTAATATTCTGGGAAGATCTCCAGACTGCGGGCCAGAATGCCGTTTCCGTGGGCCAGCAGAATGCCATAGTTGGTGAAGGGAACGCCCTGGGATTGGGCCCGTTCCTGCCGGGAGAGCATTTCCTTTTCGTTGAGGGTGCAGCCGCCGCAGTGAACCACCAGCTTGTAGGGGCTTAGATCCATGGGGAATTCCCTGCCGCTGGTGAAAGCGAAATTGAGAGCCTTCCCGGTGTAGCTTTGCAGCAGCTTCGGGATTTTTACGGTGCCGATGTCCTGACACTGGCGGTGATGGGTGCAGCCTTCGGAGATCAGGACGGTATCTCCGTCCTTAAGCTGCTCCAGGGCACGAACAGCCCCAACGGTGGCGTCCAGGGTGCCCTTATACCGGGACATGAGGATGGAGAAGGAGGTCAGCAGCACATCCTCCGGCACGATTTTAGAAACCGGGCCAAATACCTGGGAATCGGTGATGACCAGCTTTGGCTTGGTGCCCAGGGTTTCCAGGGTTTGTGCCAGCTCCGTGTCCTTTACCACCACGGCAATGGCCCCCGCCTCCAGGATGTCCCGAATGGTCTGCTGCTGGGGCAGGATCAGGCGGCCCTTGGGGGCAGATTCGTCAATGGGCACCACCAGCACCACCAGATCCAGGGGGGCGAGCAGGTCGGAAATGATGTGCCGTTCGGCTTCCTTGGGCTGAAGGGCGGCAATGCGGTTTTTCAATTCTAAAATACCCAGGCCCGTCAGGGCGCTGACATAAATTTCGTTGGGGTCCTCCGGCTGGGGAACGGTTTCCAGCAGGTCGGCCTTATTGCGGACCACCAGATAGGACACCTTTTGTGCCTTAAAATGGTCGATAAGCTGCCGATCCATGGGGCCCAGAGGGCTGCGGCTGTCCGTTACCAACAGAGCCACATCGGTTTTGCCCAACACTTCCAGGGCTTTTTCCACTCGAAGACGGCCCAGGGCACCCTCATCGTCCACACCCGGAGTGTCAATGAGCATGACTGGGCCCAGGGGCAATAGCTCCATTGCCTTGTATACCGGGTCTGTGGTGGTTCCGGCGGTGTCGGAGACAATGGACAGGCTCTGTCCGGTGATGGCGTTGATGATGCTGGATTTTCCGGCGTTGCGGTTGCCGAAGAGACCGATATGGATTCGCTCCCCGGAGGGCGTAGCGTTCAAACTCATGGGGATTCCTCCTTGCTTTAGGATGGGTCTATTATCGGACAAAATCCGCAGGGAATCAAGAGGGGAATTTAAAAACACCCTGACCCTTACCATGCAATCTGCGGCTGGCGATCAAGCTGCCCTCTCGGGAGGAATGATCTGTAGGGAAATGTACCCCTGCGGCAGTGCCAAAAGCTCCTTGGAGAAGGAGCCGTCAGCAAAGCTGACTGAGGATGGATGCAGGAGGCAGTGCGATAATAAAAA
>CAZEPQ010000180.1:0-3267 GCA_964514175.1 uncultured Oscillospiraceae bacterium | reverse complement strand
TCCGCAACTCCATTGCTTATCCCGGCCTGAATGTAAAGGTCATCGGCTCTCACGGCGGTCTTTCCGTTGGTGAGGACGGCGCTACCCATCAGTGCATCGAGGACTATGCCATTATGCGTGCCATCCCCGGCATGCTGGTGCTGTCTCCCTGCGACGGCCCCGAGATGACCGCTGCTGTGAAGGCCCTCATTGAATACCAGGGCCCCGCCTACATGCGTCTGGGCCGTCTGGCTGTGGAATCCGTCACCGACACCGTCGAGGGCTACAGCTTTGAGATCGGCAAGGGCGCTATACTGAAAGACGGCACCGCTGCCACCATTATTGCCACCGGCATGATGGTTCAGGAGGCCTACAAGGCCGCTGAAAAGCTGGCCGAAGAAGGCATCAGCATCCGTGTCATCGACATGCACACCATTAAGCCTCTGGATACTGAGATCGTCATCAAGGCAGCTCAGGAAACCGGCTGCATTATCACCTCCGAGGAAGCCAACATTCTGGGCGGCCTGGGCTCCGCTGTGGCAGAAGTCGTTGCTGAAAGCTGCCCCGTTCCCGTGGTTCGTCACGGCGTCAACGACGAGTTTGGTCGCTCCGGCAAGGCACAGCAGGTGCTGGACGCCTACGGCCTCAACGCCGAGGGCATCATCGAGAAGGTTCGTTACGCTCTGACCTTGAAGAAGTAATTTGCCGAGGAGGGGCCACAAGGCCCCTCCTGTTTTTTAAGGAGAAAGATTATGAAACAGTCCCTGACGGAAGGGCTTCCAAAGCTGGAGCTGACATTGACCGAGGAACAACTCGATACATTCTGCCGCTTTGGGGAAGAATTGATCGAGAAAAACAAGGTCATGAATCTCACCGCCATCACCGAGCCCCAGGATGTGGCCCGGCTTCATTTTCTGGACTGCATGGCCCTGCTGAACCTGGCAGATTTTAAGGAAAAAACGGTGGTTGACGTGGGCTGCGGCGCAGGCTTCCCCGGTGTTCCCCTGAAAATCGCGGAGCCATCCATCCACCTCACCCTGCTGGACAGCCTGAGAAAGCGCATTGATTGGCTCTCCGAAGTGCTGCCCGCCATTGGCGTGGAGGCGGAGTGCGTCTCTGCCCGGGCGGAGGAATACGCCGCAGAGCATCGGGAAAACTATGATATGGCAGTCTCCCGGGCTGTGGCAAGGCTCAATCTGCTTTCCGAGCTATGCCTTCCCCTGGTGAAGGTGGGGGGAACCTTTGTCGCCATGAAGTCCACCGACAGCGACGAAGAGATCTCTCAGGCCGCCCGCGGCATTGGCCTGCTGGGAGGCAAGGTGGAAAAGATCATTGACTATCCCGTTCCCGGCACCGATGCGGTGCATCGTGCGGTGGTGATCCGGAAGATCAAAAAAACTCCGGGCCAGTATCCCCGCCGCTTTGCAAAAATTAAGCAAAGTCCCCTGTAATTCCTAGGCGTGCCGCGATTTATTCCGCGACACGCCCTTTTATTTTTTGTCTGGAATTCCGCAAATTTGCATATACTATCACATCGGCCCCACTCCGGGCATAAATGATTTTATTTCAGGATGGCAACTGAAAGAATCCTGTTGAAATTTGCTGAAATACTGGTATAATGGATGGTGTATAACCTGAAAGGAGGGATCGCATGAGCGAAGTTCTTGTAATCACGTCTGGCAAGGGCGGCACCGGCAAAACAACGCTCTGCGCCGGGTTGGCCACCTGTCTTGCCGCCATGGGTCAGAAGGTTCTGGCCATTGACTGCGACATCGGCCTGAATAATCTGGACATCTCTCTTGGTATGACCGACTGCGCCAGTATCAGCTTCCTGGATGTAATGATGGAAAACAATTATCTCTCCGACGCCCCGGAGCACCCGGAGATTCCCGGGCTTCAGCTCCTGACGGCCCCCACCAAGACCCGTGCAGGGCTGGTGGATGATATCATCTTTGGCCGCCTCATCGAAGAGGCCATGGAAAGCTATGACTGGATCCTTCTGGACGCCCCTGCCGGCATCGGCTACGGCTTTGACCTGGCCACAGCCTACGCCACCCGGGGCATTGTTATTTCCACCTCTGATCCCGGCTCCCTGCGGGACGGTCAGTATGCCGCCGGCCTGCTGCTGGACAAGGGGATCACTCCGGTAGAACTGGTGGTAAACCGGGTCTCCCGGCGACTTCTGGGTTCCCTCCGATCCAACATCGATGATATGATGGATACCATCGGCCTGCCCCTGTTGGGGCTGATCCCGGAAGATCAGAACGTCCCCGTTTCTGCCTCTCAGGGCTGTGCGCTGGTACTTCGCAGCCGCAAGGGTGCCGCTGTGGCTTGTCTGCACATTGCCCGCCGATTGCTTGGTATGGAAGCGCCCTTGATGCATATGAGATAATTTATAGACTAACGAAGTTGGAGGCACTTTATGAATATTGTAATCATGGCCCACGACAAGAAGAAGGAACTGATGGTGCAATTCTGCATTGCCTACCGGGGCATTCTGGCTAAGCATTCCCTCTCCGCCACCAACACCACCGGTCGCCTGGTGGCTGAAGCCACCGGTCTGCCCATTTCCCTTTTCCTTTCCCGTGCCCAGGGCGGTCAGCAGCAGGTTGGCGCCCGCATTGCTTATAACGAGGTGGATATGGTGCTGTTCTTTACCGATCCCGGCTGCAACGACCCCATTCAGGAGCAGAACCTGCTTCAGATCGAGCGGCTCTGCGATATGCACAACGTCCCCTTTGCCACTAATCTGGCCACTGCGGAAATGCTGACCCTGGGGCTGGCAAGAGGCGACCTGGATTGGCGTGAGGGCAACGGAAAATCCACCCATCTTTACGATTTCTAAAAAAGCAAAAGCGCCGGAGCTCCGGCGCTTTTTTCAGGAGAAATACCATGTACTACGTCTATATGCTCCGTTGCGGAGACGATTCCCTTTATACGGGTATCACCACGGACCTCCGGCGGCGACTGAACATGCACCAAAGCGGCAAGGGGGCCAAATATACCCGGAGCCATCTGCCAGTGGCGCTTGTGTATCAGGAATGCCAACCGGACAAACCCGCCGCCCTGCGGCGGGAACTGGAAATAAAAAAGCTCCCCCGTAGCGAGAAGCTTAAATTGATCGCCGCATATGACGACACGCCCCCCGCCGACTGATTTGTGATATGCTACCCCCATAAGAGACAGCGAAAAAACAAACTGTTTCCTATGGGGGTATTTCTATGTCAAAAAAGGAAATCCAAGTGGAAGAAAAAATACGAATAGCGAAAGCGTACACAAACGGAACAG
>CAZEPQ010000179.1:0-3304 GCA_964514175.1 uncultured Oscillospiraceae bacterium | reverse complement strand
TATGTTGGAGATAAGGAAGGGCTGCTGCAAAAATTTGCATTTTGCAACAGCCCCTGCTTTTTTCGCCTTAGTTTGTTCTCGCCGAAGGCTTCCCGGTTATCGATCTTTTCCCTGCCGGCGGGCTGAGGGCAGCCCGCCCTACGCTAAGACATCCGGCTGTGGGTGCCTATCTGTTTATTTGAGGAACATTCTCAGAAGCTTTTCATTGAGAGCTGTATACTTCTGATACCGCATAGGCAGGTCCAGCCAATTGGCCTTGTCCACCGTACTCTTTTCGTGGGTGAAGGTATCAAAGCCGTATTTGCCGTGGTAGCTGCCCATACCGCTGTTGCCCACACCGCCGAAGCCCATCTCGGAGGTGGCCAGATGAATGATGGTGTCATTGACACAGCCGCCGCCATAGCTCAGGTTGTTCTGAACCAGTTCAATGTTCTTTCGGTTGGTGGAGAAAATATACAGGGCCAAGGGCTTGGGCCTACTGCGGACAAAATCAATGACCTCAGAAATGTTTTCGTAGGTCATTACCGGCAGAATGGGTCCAAATATCTCCTCTCCCATGGCGAGGCCTTCGGGAGAGGCAGGCCCCACCACCGTAGGTGCAATCTGCAAAGTCTCCGGGTTTGTTTCGCCGCCGAAAAGAATATTTTCTCCTGCCAGAATACCGGACAGCCGATCAAAGTGCTTCCGGTTCACGATCTTGCCGAAATCGGGATTCTCCAGGGCATTTTCCCCGTACATCTCCCGAACCGCGGCATAAAATAGCTCCAGAAAACGGTCCTTCACAGAGGAATGGATCATAAGATAGTCCGGGGCCACGCAGGTCTGACCGCAGTTTAAATATTTTCCAAAGGCCAGCCGCTTGGCAGCTACCTTCAAATTGGCTGTCTCGTCAATGATGCAGGGACTTTTGCCCCCCAGCTCCAGGGTTACCGGGGTCAGATGGACGGAAGCCTTCTCCAGCACCTGACGGCCCACCGTGGTTCCGCCGGTGAAGAAGATGTAGTCAAAGGGCTGATTTAAAAGGGCCTGATTTTCCGTCCGACCGCCTTCCACAACCGCCACAAATTCCCTTGGGAAAATGCTCTCCACCAGCTTTTTGATGACGGCGGAGGTAGCCGGGGAGTAGGCCGAGGGCTTCAGCACCACCGTATTGCCTGCGGCAATGGCATCCACCATGGGCTCCATGGTCAGCATAAAGGGGTAGTTCCAGGGGCTCATCACCAGAACGCAGCCGTAGGGCTCCTTGAGACAATAGCTCCGGGAGGGAAACTGAGCCAACGGCGTGGTAACACGCTTTTTCTTGGCGTATTTTCCCGCATGCTTCTTCATGTGGGAAATTTCGCTGAGGGTCAGACCAATTTCGCACATATAGCTTTCGAAGCTGCTTTTGCCCAAATCCTGCTTTAGCGCGGCATGGATCTCCGGCTCCATTTCCTGAATTTTTCGATAGAGCTTGTCCAGCATTTCCCGCCGAAAGGCAATATCCCGGGTCTTTCCAGTATAAAAATACTGTTTTTGCGCTGAAACCAACTGGGCGATATCCATAGGATCACCAGGCCTTCCTTAGAATTTCCACAACCTCGGTCATACCGGCGGCTTTGGGATTGACAATGATTGCGCCATCGGAGATGGCAGTTTTCGCGACAGCTTCAAAGTCCTCCTCCGTCACCTTTCCGGTGTCCCGGAGGGTTTGGGGCAGCCCGCAGGCTTCAAAGGAACGGATGAAGTCCCCCACCAGGGCCACACAGGCCTCCGCCCGCTTTTCCGGCGCAGTCGCAACATATTTCTCAGGGCCTGCCAGATGGAGGTACAGGTCACTGTAGACTTTTTCACACTTATCCAGATTATACTCCATCACATGGGGCAGCAGGATCGCCATGGCGTCACCGTGAGCCACATGGCACACGCCGCCCAGGGCATGACCGATGGCATGTACCAGTCCAACCATGGAATTTCCAAAGGCGGTTCCCGCCATCAGGCTGGCATTGGCCATATTCATACGGGCCTGCTTATCCTTGGGATTCTCCACCACCTTGGGCAGATTCTCCAGGATCATACCCATGGATGCGGTGGCATAAGCATCAGACATGGGATTCTTCTGGAGGCAGGTATAGGCCTCGATGGCATGGCACAGGGCATCCAGACCGGTGGAGGCGCTGACCTTGGGAGGCAAGGTCAGGGTCATACGAAGGTCCAGCACTGCCACATCCGGCAGCAGATGGGCGGAAATATACTCCTGCTTCACCTTCCGGGCGGGGTTGGAAATTACCGCCACAGGGGTGCATTCGCTGCCGGTCCCGGCGGTGGTGGGTACGGCGATGAAGGGAATATGATGGCCCGCCGTCAGTACCTCGCAACCCATCAGGGCCTCGATGTCCTCCGCCTCCTGGCTGATGACCATACGGACGCCCTTGGCAGTGTCAATAACGCTGCCGCCGCCCACAGCAATGATGCTGTCACAGCCGTTCTTTCCGTAAAATTCTGCGATCTCGTTGACCACCTTCACGGAGCTGTCCGGGGGAATGGCGATAAAGGTGGCCTTGGGCACCACGGGGGTGATGGCCTTCAGCACCGTATCCACAGCCCCCACCGCCACAAGGCCCTCATCGCTGATTAGCAGCGGCGCCTTGGCCTCCAGGGCGTGCAGCTCATAGGGGATGTTTTCCAGGGCCGCTTCCCCGGAAAGGATTTTTACGGGATTATGATATTCATAGTAGAGAGGTAACATTGTATTGCTCCTTTGATTTCAAAGTTTATTATGGCCATGCCGGTTTCTCAGCAGCCGGGGATCAGTCGAAGATACAGCAGAGGGGTGGGGTATTCCTTCTCGGGAATCTCCTTTAAAATATGCTTCGCAATGAACTTGGGGAAGAGGTAGCCCTCCACCAGATCCACGATGCGAACCACACCCATGGTCTCGTTGATGTTCCCCCGGAGGGTAAAGGCATGGGCGGCATATGCTCCCGCAATGCCCAAGCGTCCGGTGAATACCCGAAATGCCATTTTTTCATTTTTAAATACAATGTTGACCTCAGGCTGTGCGTCCTTCGCCGCCTTGACGATGGTACCGTCCTTCACGGTGAAGCACAGCGCCGGAGCCTTTTCATCCGCAGCCACCGCAAACCGGATGGTCTGTCCCTGAGGCATAGCGGAAAGCTCCTGGGCGATCCTGGAGTCCTTCTTGCTGAGGACCCGAATGCCCCGATACAGCACCTCAAGCACAACGCTGCAAATGGGATACCGATAGTTTATCATATTAATCAACCATTCGGCCGCTATGCGTCCGCACAAATAGGGATGAAAG
>CAZEPQ010000178.1:0-3363 GCA_964514175.1 uncultured Oscillospiraceae bacterium | reverse complement strand
TGGACGGGGATATTTTTTTCTTCCGCAAGATCCAATACATAACGCTGGAAGCGGGGACTGCAGATGATGGATTTATCCATAAAGCGGAACATGGGGCCTTTTTTCAGTGCGGTCTGGATGGCATAGGCTTCGGTAAAGGTATCGTCGGCAGGGCAGCCCTCCAAAACGATGGCGGCATCAGGCTTTACATGATTGACGGCCACCTTGCAGCCTCGGTCGCCCACTTCCTCCTGGCTGGACAGCACCCCTATCACGTCGCAGGGCAATTCCTTTCCATCAAGGCGTTTGAGGGCCTCCAACAATACGGCGCAGCCGATCCGGCAGTCAAAGGCTTTGCCGAAGAAGATACCGTGGGCTTCGTCATATTCAAATTCTGTGGCAGGTACCACAGGCTCACCGATGCGGACATGATATTCCCGGACTGCTTCGTCATATGAGGTAGCGCCGATATCAATGACCATGCTCTGGATATCCGTATTGGGGGAAGCCTGCTCTGTGGCAGTCATAAAATGGACAGGTTTTGAGGCGATGATGCCGGAGATGTATTTGCCTAGGGCGTTTCTAACCAAAACCTTAGAGGCGGGGAGGGTGGCTTTATTCCAGCCACCCAGCGCTACAAACCGCAACGTTCCGTTGGGTTTAATGGAATGGACCATAAAGCCCACCTCATCGGAATGGGCATCCAGCATAATAACGGGCTTATTTCCTGTATTTTCTTTTCTGTATATGTAGAGATTTCGTAGGCAGTCCTCTTGGATCTCGCCCAGATTTTCCGCGTATTTCCGGGCAATGGTCAGAACTTCGTCTTCAAAACCGGAGGCCCCCGGTGCGTTGGACAGCGCTTTTATCATTTCAATTTTTGTTTCCATGGTTGTTTCGCTTCCTTTCCGTGCTGGTTAGTATAGCACATCTTGTTTGAATATACAAATCTAAAAAGATTTATCCATTTACTTTGGTGAAGAAAAGGAGTTGATTTTCCTAAAAAATACGATACAATATAGGGAGAATTGAAAGGTTGGTGCAGCTATGAACCAGGTGTATATTCCCGATGGATACAGCCCTATTTTGGATGCTTACGATACCCAGCGGGCCCTTGCGTATATCAAGCAGACGTTCCAGGACGAATTTTCTAAGGCCCTTAACTTAAAGCGCGTTTCCGCACCTCTGTTTGTTACCGCAGAGTCCGGTCTGAACGATAATCTGAATGGTTTTGAGCGGCCTGTTGATTTCGATGTTCCCGCTGTGGGCACCTCTGCCCAGGTGGTACATTCCCTGGCAAAATGGAAGCGGCTTGCGTTGAAGCGTTACAATTTTAGTGTGGGCAACGGCCTGTATACGGATATGAACGCCATTCGCCGGGACGAGGATCTGGATAATGTTCATTCCATCTATGTGGACCAGTGGGACTGGGAGAAGGTCATTACCCGGGAGAATCGCAACCTGGAATTCCTGAAGCTAATTGTCCGTGCAATTGTTCGGGCCATCTGTAACACCAATGATCGGCTTCATGTGCGCTATCCTCAGCTTCGCACGGAGCTTTCTCCTGAGGTTTCCTTTGTCACCACCCAGGAGCTTGAGGATATGTATCCTGAAATGACCGGCTCTCAGCGTGAGAAAGCTTATTTAAAGGAGCATCACACCGCCTGCATTATGCAGATCGGAGGAGCATTAAAGTCTGGCAAAAAGCACGACGGTCGTGCCCCTGACTATGACGACTGGAATCTGAACTGTGATATTTTCTTCTGGGATGAAGTTTTGGGAAGAGCGCTAGAGATTTCCTCCATGGGCATTCGTGTGGACGCGGAGGCCCTGGATCGTCAGCTTACCATTGCGGGCTGTGATGACCGTCGTGAGCTGCCTTTCCATAAGATGCTTATGAATGATGAGCTGCCCCTGACCATTGGTGGCGGCATCGGTCAGAGTCGCCTGTGTATGCTGATGATGGGCTGCGCCCACATTGGTGAGGTTCAGGCCAGTGTATGGGACGATGAGACCATGCAGGCCTGTGAGAATGCCGGGATTCGGCTGCTTTAATTTTGACGATTTTGTCGCCGCTTGTGTTCTGGGTGGCGACAAGTGTATTTTCGTCGCTTTTGCACATTAGAACGTTGCTTTGACGCAATTATTGGTGCAATTTCGTCAAATTTATGAAATTTTGAAAAAACAGCTTGCAATTTGCCCGAGCAGTGTGTATAGTAATGACAACAGAATACTTCTGTTGAAGCTTTCAGGATCGAAAGAGACTGAAAGTGGAGGAACTCTGGAGAATCCCACCTCGAGTGGGTGCCGAAGGTGCAAGGCCGTATTTGCGGCTGAATCTCTCAGGCAAAAGGACAGAGCAGTCATGGAAGGACTATTTTCTATGCCTGCACTACTCTCTGGAGTTGCCAAATCACTTTGGCAGCTCTAATTTTTTTAGTGGAGGAAAATATCATGCAAGAAACATTATTGAACATCGTTGCAACAATCAACAGCTATCTATCCGACTACATTTTGATTTTTCTGCTGGTAGGCGTTGGCCTGTTCTACAGCATCCGGACCAGATTTGTTCAGGTTCGCTGCTTTGGCGAAGGCATGAAGAAGGTCTTTGGTAATCTGTCCCTTCGTGGCAAAAAGCAGGAGAGCGGTATGAGCTCCTTCCAGGCGCTGGCCACTGCCATCGCGGCGCAGGTCGGTACCGGTAATATTGTTGGTGCTGCTGGTGCCATCCTCACTGGCGGTCCCGGCGCAATCTTCTGGATGTGGATCATTGCCTTCTTCGGTATGGCTACCATTTATGCTGAGGCAACGCTGGCACAGAAGACTCGTGTGACCGACGAAGACGGAAATATTTATGGCGGCCCTGTGTATTATATCACCACTGCTTTTAAGGGCAGTTTCGGCAAATTCCTTGCTGTATTCTTCTCTGTGGCTCTGATTCTGGCTCTGGGCTTTATGGGCTGCATGGTTCAGTCCAACTCCATCGGTGCCAACATTGAAAGCGCGTTCGGCATTCCTTCCTGGATCGTTGGTATTATCCTGGTAGTCATTTGCGCAGCCATTTTCCTGGGCGGCGTTCAGAGACTGGCTTCTGTCTGTGAGAAGCTGGTTCCCGTTATGGCTCTGATCTTTATCGTTGGCGGTATCGTTGTTCTCATTGGCCGTATTACATACATCCCCGCAACCTTCGCAATGATCTTCAAGTATGCCTTCCAGCCCTCTGCTATTATTGGTGGCTCTCTGGGCTATGCTCTGAAAACCGCAATCTCTCAGGGTGCAAAGCGTGGCCTGTTCTCCAACGAGGCTGGCATGGGCTCCACCCCGCATGCACATGCTCTTGCAAACGTGGAAACTCCCCATGATCAGGGTGTTGTGGCAATGATC
>CAZEPQ010000177.1:0-3391 GCA_964514175.1 uncultured Oscillospiraceae bacterium | reverse complement strand
CCCTCCACCACCACTCTGCCGGAGTCCATGGTAATATTCTTCATGGGGGTGACATCCCCCTTGATGGCCTTGCCGTAGAGCAGATTGGGGTTCTCGGCAGCGGCGATCTTCTGCAGCTTCACAGGCTCCGCCACCTTGGGCATCTTCTCTAAAGTCTGCTGACGAATTTTTTCCGTGGCAGCAAAAAGTGCCTTTGCGTCAGGCTCTTTTCCCACGAGCACGTCAATGTGCTGCTCCGACTCAAACATCTCCCCAAGCCACTGTTCTGCTTTTTTGACGTGGCGAGAAAGCATATCCTTGCCGTTACCCTTGAGCTTAATGTGCAGTGTATTGTCCTCCAGCTCGTATGTACAGCCTGCCAGAATGGACAGGGCCGGGGCAAACTGCTCCGCAAGGAAGTCGCCCACATCCTCAGGGCGTAAAAGCCCAACGCCCTCAGGGCCATAGACGGCCTTGAGGGTGAATTTTGATATTCCGTAGGTGCGGGATATCCCCTGTTCAATTTTACGGATGGATTTCAGCGGTACATACTTCTCCGGGCGAATGACTACTTCCGCACTGCGGGTCTTCATGTCCACCTCTGCTGAGAAAATGCGTACATCATCCAGCAGTCGTTTTATATTTTCCTCCGGCTCATAGGCTCCAAACAGGTCCAGCAGCCGGACCGTATTTTCATCCATGGGATTCCTCTCTTTTTATAGGGTTTCGATGTACTCCATTAGGGCATCTGCCAACTGGTCATAGGGCAGAGTTTTCAGCTTCTTTCCCTTGGCAAACAGTACGCCGCAGTCCTTGCCGCCGGCAATACCCACGTCCGCTTCCCGGGCCTCGCCGGGGCCATTGACAATGCAGCCCATAACCGCCACAGTGATGGGCTTTTTGCAGTCCTTGAGACGACCTTCCACCTCGTTAGCAAGACCGATCAGGTCGATCTGGGTCCGTCCGCAGGTGGGACAGGACACAAACTCCGGCCCTTCCTGACGAATGCCAGCCGCCTGCAATATCTCCTTGGCGGCGACAATTTCCCGTACTGGGTCCGCCGTCAGGCTCACCCGCAGGGTATTGCCGATGCCCATGCAGAGCAATCCGCCGATGCCCATGGCAGATTTAATGACGCCCATATGCTCGGTGCCGGTCTCGGTAACGCCGAGATGCAGGGGATAATCCGTCTTCGTATCCATAAGCCGATAGGCCGCCATGGTAACAGGCACGGAGGAGGATTTCATAGAGATGCAGATATCGTGAAAATCCTGCTCTTCCAGCAGCTTTACATGTCCCAGAGCGCTTTCCACCAGGGCCTCCGCTGTGGGATGGCCGTACTTTTCCAGCAGTTCTTTCTCCAACGAACCGCCGTTGACGCCAATACGGATGGGGATGTGCTTTTCTTTGCACACGTCCACCACAGCCTTCACCCGGTCCTTGCCGCCGATATTGCCGGGGTTGATGCGAATTTTGGAAGCACCGCCCTCGGCAGCAGCAATTGCCAGCCGATAATCAAAGTGGATATCTGCCACCAGCGGCAGGGGAGATTCCTTTGCGATCTCCGCAAAGCCCTTGGCTGCATCCATATCCGGCACTGCCAGACGGACGATCTGGCAGCCAGCGGCACGGAGGGCCTTGATCTGCTGGAGGCTGCCCTCCACATCGGTGGTCTTTGTATTGAGCATAGACTGGATGCTGACAGGCGCATCCCCGCCAATGAACACATTTCCTACTTGAATTTTACGTTTCATGCTTAGCCTCCCACAACGAGCTTCACAATATCGTTAAACGTCACCAGCAGCATGAAACCCAGCAGCAGCGCAAGTCCGGCGCCATGGATATAGGCCTCATACTTGGGATTGATTTTCTTCTTGGTTATACTTTCGATGATCCAGGTCACGATCAGAAAGAAGATATGACCGCCATCCAGTGCGGGAATAGGCAGCATATTCATAAATGCCAGATTGATGGCGATGAAGGCCCCGAAGTACACCACGTTCATAACGCCGTCCCGGGTGGACGCCGCACTGCTGCCCGTCTCCTGAATGGTATCCACAATACCTACAGGGCCGGACATATCACTGAGCCCTGCATTGCCCGTCAGCAGGTCCACCAGCCCCATCTTTACCATTCTGGCAAAATCAATGGAGGTGAGCCATGCGTTTTTCAGAACACTGCCAACGGTCTTTTCCTCCACGCCCGCAAAGGTCAGGCCATAGATGTGCTTTGTTTCGCCGTCGATCTCATAGTCCCGGCGGGTCATGTCCAGGTCTTCAATAAGGATCTCTTCCCCATTTCGCCTAACCATAACATCCATCTCGCCTTCCCCTGCCCGATCCAGGATCATGGAAAAGTCAGAGAAGATATACAGGTTTTCCCCGTCAATCTCGGTGATCACATCCCCCACCTGGAGGCCATTTTCGCCCTGCAAGGGGCAGCCGTCCACAAAACTTGTCACCTCCAGGGTGCGAAAGCCTGTAGCAGTGGAATATAGCACCACCAGCAGCAAAAAGCCTGCCAGAAAATTCATTGTAGCTCCGGCTGCCAGAATAATAGCTCGTTTCCAGGGAGCCTTTACGGTAAAGGACCGAGGATCATCACTGGAACCGTCCTCCCCTTCCATAGCGCAGTAACCGCCGATGGGCAGGCAGCGAAGAGAATATTCCGTCTCTCCCTTGCCCCAGTGGAGAATCCTGGGTCCCATGAAAATGGCAAACTCATTGACCTTTACATCAAAGAGCTTGGCCGTGATAAAATGTCCAAACTCGTGAACAAAAATCAGAAAACTAAAAATGAGAATCGCAATGATAAGATACATCGGGTCGCTCCAATCAAAAAAGTATCTCTCTTTTTCTCCTTAATTTCGGGTATGCTCCAGAACACAGGCCCGGGCCAGACGGTCCGCCTCAAGCACATCCTCCAGGTCCGCATTGTCCTTCACCGGCACTGTATCCAGGGCCAGCTTTACCAGCCTGGGAATGTCGTTAAAGCCGATCTTATCCTGAAGGAACAGCCCCACAGCAACTTCGTTGGCACCATTGAGGATAGCACAAGCAGTGCCGCCCCGCTCCGCCGCATCCATGGCATACCGGAGGCAGGGGAAGTTTTCATCGTCAGGGGCCAGGAACTCCAGAGGACCGCAGCTCAGCAGATCCAAAGGCTCCGTAGGAGAAGGCATCCGATAGGGATAGGTCAGGGCAAGCTGAATGGGAATACGCATATCCGGTACGCCCAACTGCGCCATAATGGCCCCATCATTAAATTCCACCAGCGAGTGAATGATGCTCTTGGGATGCACCACCACGCTAACCTGTTCCCTGGGAAGATGATAAAGCCGCATGGCCTCGATGACCTCCAGGCCCTTATTCATCATGGTGGCAGAATCAATGGTAATCTTCTGTCCCATGGT
>CAZEPQ010000176.1:0-3393 GCA_964514175.1 uncultured Oscillospiraceae bacterium | reverse complement strand
TGGAAGTGCTGTATGGTAATGTAGAGAGCAAAAAACGGCAGTTCCTTTTGACCGATAGCTTGTTTATCGGCAGCGACAGCCGATGTGCAGTGATCCTGCCGGATGCAGCTCCCCTGAGTGCCCGTGTATTTCTCCGGGATGGGAATGTGTACATTGAGGATTTGAATTCTCCGGAGGGAACAATTCTGGGCGGTATGCGTATCTACGCGCCCAATCCCCTGCGGAGTGGTGAACAGATTATGATCGGTCAGGTCAGTTTCTCGTTTCTGTTTTAGTTTATAAATTATCAAAAACGCTTCTGTGGGAATGCCCGGTGGTCGTAAAACATTACAATTTAATTATTCCTGAAAACCTCTTGATTTTCTGGGGGGCGGCGTGACTTCGGCCACGCCGCTGCCTTTTTCATCAGTTCTTCGAGTGGTATAAAACCGATGCCATTGTACTTGATGTGGATCTTCTGCTGCCGTGTACCGCTGGACTTGTCGGGCTTCTCAACGTAGATAGCCTGCACAAGTTCGTGCAGCGCATACGGTTCAACAGTATCAATGCCTACATACCGTTTGTTTGTATTGCAGAGGACTTAGAAGAAAGCTGAACCACTTCGTTGATTGCGAAAACAATAACAAAAAGCCGTAGTCATTTTTTGACTACGGCTTAATTGTCACTACAGTGTGTCTACAAAATAATTGGTTTTGCGAGATGCAATTGTGTAACCGGGATTTTGTACATTTTTCTGAAAAATCGAAAAGGCAAACTTTCAAGTTAAGTCTTGCGTTTTGTACATTTTAGCAATTCTTCTCTTGAAAAATTTTTCCGGTTACTTTCCGTGGGAAGAGATTACTGGTCAATTTTTTCCTTCAGGGCCTTGCCAGCCTTGAAAACGGGCACGGTGGTAGCGGGGATCTCTACAGCTTCCTTGGTCTTGGGGTTGCGGCCCACACGGGGCTCACGATGCTTGGTCTCGAAAGCGCCAAAGCCAACAAGCTGCACACGGCCGCCGGCAGCCAGCTCGTCGCCGATGGTCTCCAGCATAGCGTTGACCATAACCTCAGTGTCCTTACGAGTAGCGCCGATCTTGGTAGCAACGGCAGCAATCAGTTCCGTCTTGTTCATAGTAATTACTCCTTCTTTATGCCTCTTGGGCTGTATTTTTGATGTCCTTGCGTTCCTGTACTTCCGTCAGGAATTTCTCGTTTCGGGCTGTCAGGGCCATTTCCGGGTCAATGCCCCAGAGATTTGCCGCACACACAGCAGAAAACAGAAGCTCCCCAAGGGCAGCTTCCTTGTTTTCTGTTTGCTCCAGGGCCTGCATTGCGCTTCTGAGCATTTCAATGGGATCTTCCGATACCATAGCACCGGCTTTTTCCGCCTTCTTCTGCAGCTTCTCTGCCCGCCACAGGGCAGGCAGACTGCGGGCCACGGAGGAAAGCTCTTCCTGGAGTGAGGTCTGTCCCCGCTCGCGGCGTTTGATCTCATCCCAGCTCAGATCGGTCTCTCCACCGAAGAGAGCCGGATGCCGTCCTACCATCTTCTTGACAACGGCATCAGCCACATCGTCAATGGTAAAATTCCCGGCGTCCTCCTCAATGTCGGCGTGAAACACCACATGCAGAAGCACATCCCCCAGTTCCTCCCGAAGATGCACCGGGTCCTTCTGGTCGATGGCCTCACAGGCTTCATAAACTTCCTCGAGAAAATTTCTTCGGATGCTGTCGTGGGTCTGGACGCTGTCCCAGGGACAGCCATCGGGTGCCCGCAGCACCTTTACCAGCTTTACCAGGTCAGCAAAGTCATATTGCGGTTTGCTATAAAAATCTATCATACTTTCCCCTTCTGCGCAAGTGGATATCACGCTTTTTTAGAGAAAAATTTTCCTTGTTTTCTAAGGCTTCTTTGGGCATTTCCAATAATAGGGGGATTCTGCTCAGTCCTCGTCGTCTGCGGGCTTCACCTTCAGGATCCGGGCAATGGTCTCAGACTTGGGCAGAAGCTGGCAGTCGCTCCAGGTGACGATCTTCAGGAGATATACCATGATGGCATATACGCCCACAGCCACGACCACGGAGCAAAGGGTTGCCAGGGTGCCGGAGGCCAGCAGATTCAGCACGCCCTCATAGGTGAGGTAGGCTGCCACGGACATGACCGCAGTGGCAACAATGGGCTTGACAAACTGCTTGAGAATTCTGGGGGGAAGCTCCATGCTGCGGCGCATGGCAACAATGTTCAGTAGCATGATAACAGCGCAGTAGGCAATGGTGGCAATGGCCGCGCCATAGATGTGGATGGAGCCAACACCAATGAGCACATAGTCGGTGATGATGTTCACAATGCCGCCTGCCAGGGTGGTGTAGATGGGCACATTGACCTTGCCGTGGGCCTGGAGAATGGCATTGGTGACCGTGACCATGCAGTTGAAGATCACCGCAATGCCCAGCAGCGCCAAAATAGGACCTGCCACGCTAAGGGTCTCGGAATTATAGCCGTAGGCCAACTCCTGAATGGGAGAGGCCAGCACCGCCAGACCCGCACCGCAGGGGAGGCCGATGAGGGCTGTCATACGGACAGCGGATTCCTCTGTGGCTCGTGCCTTCCGGAAATTATTCAGGGTCAGGGATTCGGTGACGGTGGGGATGATGCTGATGGCCAGGGGGGCGATCAGCGCCGAGGGCAGCATATAAAAGGTCTGGGCGGCGGAATAGGTGCCGAACATGGAGGTGGCCTCCTGGGCTGTCAGGCCGATGGCATCCTGGAGCCGTCCCTGGATGATCATGGTGTCAATGGCATTGAAGATCTGCAGACCTGCGGAACCGATGGTAATGGGCACTGCCAACTGCATGAGCTGCTTCATGGTATCCTTGGTAGAGTCTACCGGCATCTTCCTATCTGCCTCTGTCAGGCGCAGATGCCGCTTTTTATAGACCAGGAGCAAATAGATTGCCGCAAACACCGTACCAATGGTAACGCCCAGGATGGCGCCGCCTGCTGCCTCCGCCACACCGAAACCCAAATTCAGAATCAGGATTACCGCGCCAAGGCCTACAACCAATTTGCATACAGCCTCGATAATCTGACTGATGGCTGTAGGCGTCATGTATTGTTGACCTTGGAAGTAGCCGCGGACAGGACAAATAATGCAGGCAAACAGTACTGCAGGGGCCAGGGCAGCAATGGCCCAGACCGCATCCGGGTCGCGCATGAGATTTGCAAGCTGAGGCGCAAAAATCAGCATGGCCCCGGAGCATATAATGCCGATGATCAGGAATACCCGCAAGCTCACCTGATAGATCTTCTGAACCTGCCGCTTGTTGCCCAGAGTGTTGGCCTCAGAGATCATGCGTGACACCGCAATGGGCAGTCCTGTGGATGAGATCATCAGCAGCACATTATAGATGC
>CAZEPQ010000175.1:0-3418 GCA_964514175.1 uncultured Oscillospiraceae bacterium | reverse complement strand
GGAGCACCATTGCGGAGATCTCCTGGGGAGTGTAGTTTTTGCCGTCCACGGCCACCTTTGCGTCGGTGCCCATCTCACGCTTGATGGAAGCGATGGTGCGGTCGGGGTTCTGGATGGCCTGACGCTTTGCAACCTGGCCCACCATGCGCTCGCCGTTCTTGGAGAAGGCAACAACAGAGGGGGTGGTACGGCCGCCTTCAGCGTTGGCGATAACGACAGGCTCGCCGCCTTCCATAACGGCGACGCAACTGTTAGTAGTACCAAGGTCAATACCAATAATCTTAGACATAATAAGTTCCTCCTATATAAATCTTAAATTTTTTACTGTTTCGTGGGACCCTTTAGTTGGCGGTCTGTACCATTGCGAATCGGATGACTTTGCCTCCCAGGGAGAAGCCCTTCTGGAAGACCTGGACGATCTCGCCCTCTTTGTAGTCATCCCCTTCAACGTGCATTACTGCGTTGTGCAGTTCGGGATCAAAGATCTCGCCGGGCTCACCGTAAACGGTGACGTCCAGCTTCTTGAGAATTTCCATAAAACCGTTCATGGTCATCTCAACGCCTTTTTTGTATGCGGCGTCGGCGGTTTCCTGCTCCAGAGCACGGCTCAGATTGTCGTACACCGGCAGGAACTTTTCGATGGCGGCTGCCTTGCCGTCTCGGAAGAGGGTATCCTTTTCCTTCTGGGAACGCTTGCGGAAATTGTCGTACTCAGCAGCCAGTCGGAGATAATTGTCTTTCTTCTGCTTCAGTGCCTCCTGAGCTTCTGCCAGGGGATCCACCTCAGGGGCAGCCTCCTCCACGGTGACTTCCGCTTCGGTGGCGTCCTGAACTTCTTCTTCTGCAACAGCCTCGGGGGCTGTATCCTGGTTCTTTACTTCTTCTGCCATGGAATATTAGTCCTCCTGTTTTGGGGTTGTATCTTCTGCCGTTTCAGAGGAAGGGGGAAGTGCCTTTGAGAACATCTTGCCCAACCCTTCGGCGAAATATGTTAATTTGGCGGCTACCTGGGCGTAGTCCATTCTGGTGGGGCCTACCACGCCAAGCATGCCCTGCATGCCGTCGCCCAGATCGTATCTGGCCATGACCACGCTGGTATCCTTCAGCGCCTGGGACACATTTTCCGGTCCCACCAGAATCTTGACATGGTCATTGCTGTCCGGTACCGGCAGGGTGGAAATGGTTTCAGCGTCCAGATGGGTAATCAGCGCATTTGCTTTGCCCACGTCCTGATATTCTGGCTGTCCCAGCAGCTTGGTCTGACCGGTGACATACACATTGTTTTTCTGTTCCTCGCTGAGGAGGGAAACGGTGTAGTCCACAATGACGGAGACCAGATTGGCGGCGGAGCCGGCGTTCCTCTGGATCTTGGCCATGAGCTGGGGGGTGATCTCCTGGGCTGTCAGGTCCGTCAGACTGGCGTTAAGCACAGCGGTAAGACTCTTGAGGTCCTGGGGGTCCACATTGACGGGGAGCTTAATGAGCTTGTTCCGAACAGCCTCTGTGCTGGTCAGCAGCACCAGAATGAAGCTGTGGGGTGCGGTCTGGATCAGCTCAAAGTGTTCGATGGTAACGGCACGGCTCTTGGTGGTGACGGCGTAGGCCGGCAGGTTGGTGAGGCCGGAAATTAGCTGACCCACTTGGGCGATGGCCTTGTCAAACTCCTGGAGACGGTCCTCCATGACGGCAGTGAGGTTTTGCGCCTCGTCCCGGCTCATGCGATAGCCCTGCATCAGCTCGTCGATGTAGAACCGATAGCCGGAGGCGGAGGGGATCCGCCCTGCGGAGGTGTGGGGCTGCTCCAGCAGGCCCTGCTCTGTGAGATATGCCATTTCATTGCGAATGGTGGCGGAGGAGAAATTTATGTCAGGCATGGCGGCGATGGCCTTGGAGCCTACCGGCTCGGCGGTTGCCACATAGCTGTCTACTACAGCCCGGAGTATTTTCTTTTGACGGTCAGTTAGTTCCATTTCTCCACCTCCTTATGGTTTAGCACTCGGAGTTCCTGAGTGCTAAATTGAGTTTACCACTCTGTGCCTTGAATGTCAATAGGGGATTATGAATAAATTAAAAACATTTCATAAATGGAAATCAGCCGCCGAAAATTCATCGGCGGCTGGGATATATTTGTTTTTTCCCTATGTATTTTTCTTGTGTTTTTTCTGGGGCGCAGGCTTGGGAGGGGCCTGATGGGGCATCAAAAGGCACTGCACCATAGGACAGAGGGCCAACAGGAAGCTCAGATAGGTGACTGCTGTGGCGAGGGCACCCTCCATGATGCCGTCTACGACAGCCATGGCGGAGAAGAAGATGCCACAGGAGCTATAGAACAGGGTTCTCCTTGGGTGGCCCTGATCAAAGGAGAAGCCGGCTATGCCATAAAAGGCCAGCAGGGTAAAGATCTGGGCGAAAAGCATGTCGCAGTAGTCCAGGATCACGGGATCGGTGCTCCAACTTTTGAAGTTAAGGATCAGATTCACCAGCAGGAAGATCACGGGCAGAAGTTCCAGCAGAGAGACCTGATTTCCGGTTTTACGAATTCGGGATAGCTGGATCATGGAGACGGCGGCAGCCAGTCCCAGAATGGTCAGCAGCAGCTTTCCCACGGTACCGCCGGAAGGCAGTGCCATCAGGGAACCCAGAAGTAAGAGAATGGCGGCAGCCAGGGAGAAGGCGGACTGGGGGGTGGAAAAGGTCAGCACCCGATGATCTACGCCATGACCGGGGGAACGGAAGGACAGGCCCCCAAAGATCAACACAAACAAAATGCCAACACCAATGAGGGTCAGGGAAGCGGGGTGGTTGGCGATAAAAAGCCCCAGCTCGTCCACAGCGGCAGATAGGTTCCAGAACCGAACCAGCGTCCCCAGAACGGTGCCCAGCGCCAAAAGGATCCAATGCAGTTGTTTGTGCTTCATGGGAAAGGCCTCCAGAAAAATAGGGTGAGGACATTATAACAGCATTTTCCGCGGTTTTAAAGTGGAAAACCCGTTGATTTTTAAGAAATTTTTGTGGAAAAGCCTGTGGAGAACGTGGAAAACTTTTGAATTTCCACAGTGATTGCAAGGGTTTGCGGGGATTCTAGACAGTTCGGAAAAACTATAGCGTATAATGATTCATTTGTTGAAAAATGAAGGGAGTCCATTTGATTGGGAAAGAGACAAGAGGAAGATCCTTCCGGACCCTCCCCTTGTTGTTCTTTTCGTGGTTTCTGTATTTCAGATTGTTATATCGCTGTGTCTAAATTACGCCGAATTATGCAGCCTTGACCATGTAGCGGTCATATGCGGCCTGCATCAGGGCGATGGCTTCTTCGATTTCCATGGAGGTCAGGTTGCCTGCAATGCTGTCCAGCTCGGAGACGGGCTTGTTGCCCACCAGAACGCTGGTGATGACCTCTTCCATGTAGGTCTCGATG
>CAZEPQ010000174.1:0-3509 GCA_964514175.1 uncultured Oscillospiraceae bacterium | reverse complement strand
TCGACCGCAAGTATAAGAAGGACTCCTTCTATGCTTACAAGGCATGGCTGAACCCCGAGCCCATGGTCCACCTGTGCGGCAAGCGCTATGTGGACCGTGTGGAGGACGTGACCAAGGTTACCGTGTACTCCAACCAGCCTCAGGTGGAGCTGTTTGCCAATGGTGTTTCCCTGGGTGTGCAGCAGAACAACGGCCTTCCCTTCTTCTACTTCGATGTGCCCAATGCTGGCAAGACTGTCCTGAAGGCAGTTGCAGGGGATTGCACCGACGAGAGCGTTATCAACAAGGTCGAGGTCTTCAACGAGGAGTACCGCCTGAAGGAAAAGGGTGCCATCCTCAACTGGTTCGATATCACCGAGATCGATGGCTACTTCTCCCTGAACGACAAGATCTCCGACATTCTCTCTACCGTCAAGGGCAAGATGCTCTTTATGGGCATGTTTGCCAAGATGATGCCCAAGAAGGGCGAGAAGGTTGCCGGTGGTTTCGAAGTGAATTCCGACATGATGGCCATGATGGGCGGCTTCACTGTGTTGCGTCTTTCCGGCATGGTTGGCATGATGGGTATCGAGTTCACCAAGGAACAGCTCCTGGATCTGAACGCACAGCTCAACAAGATCAAGAAGCCCAACAAGTAATAAAAAACGATCCCCCGTTTCCGACCTTGGAAACGGGGGATTTTTACTTTATGTAATGCTTATGCCTTCCAGAGGGAGTGGAGATTACAGTAGGCGTAGACTGCGACGACTTCTTCGCCGGGGAGCAGAGCAAATTTGGCCTGGGGCTTTTCACCGGGGTTCAGGATCTTGCGCTGGTTGCCCTGGGTGGTCTCCAGGGAAATCCACTCGATGTAATGCTCGGGCAGCATGGGATGCTCCACAGAGCCTACGGTGACGGTGACGATGCCGTCCTCTACGGTGTAAACGGGGATGTGCTTCTCACCGGAAGCCTCCACAGTGCCGGGGATGATCTCCTGCATTTTCTGGCCGCAGCACATGACAGGTACGCCGGTGTTTTTGGCGAAGGCAACAATATTGCCGCAGTGGCTGCAAATGTAGAATTTCTGTTCCATAGAATTACCTCCAAATAAGTATTTTTCTATGCATTCCGAAACCGGAATGGAATAGCGAAATCAGTATACGCCCAGAGCGCCGATATATTTGTCGATAAGCTGGAGCTTTTCCGCATTGGCGCCGCCCATTTTGCGGGAAAGGCCGGCGGACAGGATCTCCATGACCAACTGAACGCCAACATAAGAGTTGAAGAAGGTGTTGGTATCCACATCCACGGTAAGCAGCACCGTGGCAAATTGGGCCAGAGGTGCGCTGGGGCGGTCGGTGATGACGATGATGGAGGCACCGGCATCCTCTGCCATTAGCAGGGCCTGTCGGTCCATCTCGGAGTACCGGGGGAAGGAGAAAAGAATGACGCAGTCCTCTTTCCCAATGTCGCACATATGGTCGATCACATTGACGGAGCTTTCCCAGGTGGGGACCACGTCGGGAAGCTGATGCCGCAGAAGCAGATTGAAATAGGAGGCCACGCCGGTGTTGGCGCGGGATGCCACGATGTATTTGCGGCGGGCACCCATCAGCAGTTCAACGGCGGCGTCAAAGGTCTCCTGAGCGTTGTTTTTTACCACGGAAGCGATGTTGGTCTGAGTGTTCATCAAAAATTCCTGGATGTAATTTTCGTCGCTGTGGGCCATGCTGGCCTGAAGCCGCTCGTAGGGCACAGCCACCGCCGAGGAAATTCGGCCCAGCCGCTCTGTGTGGGTTTTTCTCAGATTTTTCTGAAAATCCATATAGCCCGTGTAGCCCAGAGCCCGGGCGAAACGGATGACACTGGCCTCGCTGACATCCAGTTTTTCCGCAATTTCCGTAGAGGTCATAAAGCAGGCGTCGGTTTCGTTATCTAAAACGTATTCACCGATGATTCGGCTGGTCTTGGTGAGCTTTGCGTGTTTCATCAGATCTCTAAGCTGTTCCATGTTACGCCGCCCTTTCTCATGCATTTCTTATATTAAAGCATATTTTGACGAAAAATGCAATGATGCAGGCGTTTGCCAGAGGAAAAGAGGCGTTGTCACTTTCCTTATGTGTGTCCTTTTTTGCGAAAAAGGCTCAATTTTCATTATTTCGTTGCAGAACTATTTCTCTTGCGTTATAATATACCCATAAAAGTTCGGCTTTGGCCGGATACATGGCAATGAAAGGATGAATTTATTATGGGAACTGGTAAGTTTGTAACCGTTTACCCCGGCGTATGGACTGAACGTGAAAAGCCTTATGCTGAGGAATATTATGCCAAGATTAAAGAGCTGGAAGATCGCGGCCCCATTGACGTGGAGGCGCTGATTTCCGGTAAGATCGAAAAGGGAACTCAGGGCTTCTCCAACATCCTCGAAGTGAAAGAGGATATGATGGACTACAACGCCAAGAAGTTCGACCCCGATTTTCAGCTGTATTCCGATGCTGAGTATGCAAAATCCCTGGGCTACAAGGACAAGATCGCTATGCTCGCTTTCGGTGCCCATGACGACAGCTTCCTGACCGCCTTCAACGGCAAGGGCCGTGACTTCCTGGCTGTCACCGGCCTGCATCACGAGATCACCCAGCTTCTGCCTGTCTATGCCGGAGATACCCTGTATCTGGTGAAGGACAAGCTGGAAATGATCGACCTGACCCCCGCAGAGGGCAGCATCTACAGAAACCTGGTCCTCAAGTGCACTGGCTCCGTCTGGAATCAGAAGGGCGAAAAGGTGCTGGAGGTCATATTCTCCGCTCGTGAGAACCTGAAGAGCTACGAGGATCCCGCCGATATGGCGCCCGGTACCCGTGGTTGGGAAAGCCCCGACTGGTGGACCCGTCCTGTGCATTACTACACCGACGAAGATTGGAAGGAGATCTTCGACATCTGGGCAAATGAGAACCCCAGAGGTGACGAGATCCTGTACTGGGAGGACGTCAATGTTGGCGACATGCCCAATGTGACTCTGGATGGCCCCATCCATACCTCTTCCATGCCCACGGCTCCCTACGGCATGGCTGTCAACGGCAGCCGTACTATGAAGGAACTGGCTGACCCCGCTGAGCGTGCAAAGATGACCCGTGATCCCAAGTATGGCGTCTATGTTCCCGCCGACATGAAGCAGTGGAACCCCGAGGTGCCCGAGTACGACGATCCCAGAAAGAAGATGGGTCCCCCTCCCGGCGACATGCCCAAGCCCGATCCCGACCCCAAGAGAACCATCTTCATCAACTTCATGGGCCGCGACTTTGCTACCCGCCACATCAACAACTGGATGGGTACCCATGGCTGGATTCAGAACATCCGTTGGGGCATTATGACTCATCCTGTGGAGCAGGGCTTTGACTTCCCCAAGAACACCGCAGTCGGCGATATGATCGAGAAAATCCCCTGCATGAAGGGCAAGAAGTGCAACACCCACGGCCTCCAGTACGACGTCATGAAGATCCATTCTCAGGTCTATGACAAGTACGAGAAGG
>CAZEPQ010000173.1:0-3541 GCA_964514175.1 uncultured Oscillospiraceae bacterium | reverse complement strand
CTTACTATGTTGCCCGTCACTTCCCCTCCGGCTACGGCTCTCTGGGCGGCATCACCGTCAACGAGAACATGCAGTGCCTGAACAACGACCTGGATCCCATCCCCGGTCTGTACGCCTGCGGCACCGACACCGCCACTGTCTTCGCTGATTCCTACTGCTTCTATCATCCCGGTTCCACCATGTCCTACGCCATCAACTCCGGCCGTATCGCCGGTATGGAGGCTGTTGCTTACATGGATTCCGACGAGTTCGTCGATCCCGAGGACTAAGAAACACAGAATCCCAAATTTAAAACAGGGACCTTCGGGTCCCTGTTTTTTGCATCTGATACAGGACCGGCACAGCTTTTGCTGCCCGGTCCTTTTTCTACATTAGGGCACTGCCCACCAGACACAGGATACACATGATCGTCAATACCGCCAGCAGCTTCCAGACATGCCTGATCCACACGCCGTAGCTGACCCGGCCAATGGCCAGAGCTCCCATCACCACCGCAGAGGTGGGGGTGATGAGATTCACAAGGCCGGAGGCGGACTGGTAGGCCGTCACCATCAGGGCACGGCTCACCCCGGTCATCTCCGCCAGAGGGGCCATAATGGGCATGGACAGGGTGGCAAGCCCGGAGGAAGATGGAATCAGGAAGGACAGCAGAATGAAGATGCCGAAGGCCAAAAGGATAAATCCCACGCCCCCTGCCCCGGTCAGGGCCTTCTCTCCCCAATGGAGGATGGTATCGGTGATGTGGCCCCGGTTCATAATCACGGTGATGCCCCGGGAAATACCGATGATGAAGGCCACCCCCAAAAGGTCCGCGGCTCCTGCCACGAAACCATCCACAATGTCCTTCTCCCCCACACGGCACACAATGCCGGTGATCACAGCCGCCACCCAGAACAGGGCCGACAGCTCCGGGAACCACCAGCCCAGAGTGGGAATGGCGGTGATGCCCACATCGGAGAAGGGAATTACCCCGTAGATCATAATCAGGAAGGTCAGGGCGAACAGCACCAGCGCCAGCTTCTGGGTGCCGGTGAGCCGGACATCCCCCTGATTTTTCACCGCAAAATGGGCCAGATTTTCCTGCCGCTGGGCCGCCACCAAGGAACGGGCGGGGTCAGCGTGGACCCGGTTTGCATAAAACAGCACAAACAGGATACAAAGCCCCAGAGCCAGGCCCAGCATCAAAAGCCGCAGCCCGATATTTTCTCCCATGTTCACCCCGGCAAAGCCTGCTGCAATGCCCGTGGCAAAGGGATTCACCGTGGAGCCCAGTACCCCGGCTCCCGCTCCCAGCAATATGACGCTGATGGCGGTGACGGTATCGTAGCCCGCCGCCACCATCACCGGGATCAGCAGAGGATAAAAGGCCATGGTTTCCTCCGCCATGCCGAAGGTGGTGCCCCCCAGGGAAAATGCCGCCATCAAAATGGGGATCAGCACCGTTCCGCTGTCCCCCAGCTTCCGAACGATGACCGCAATGCCCGCATCAATAGCCCCGGTTTTTCCCATGACGCCCAAAAAACCGCCCACCATCAGAATAAACACGGCGATCTCAATGGCCTCATAGAAGCCCTCCAGGGGGGCCTGCATCACGGCGAAGATGCCCTGTCCGCTGCGGTCCACCCGGGCGTAGGTCCCGGCAATGGGTTCGCCACTGTCGTTATAGGCATACTGTCCCGCCGGCATGATCCAGGTCAGCAGCGCCACCACCAAGATAAGACAGATGAGGATGGTGTTTGCCGAGGGCATTTTGATTTTCCGCAAGAGAATTCCTCCCGTTACAGCGTTGCCACCAGAATGGCCTTGATGGCATGCATACGGTTCTCCGCCTGGTCAAACACCACGGAGTTTTTGCTGCGGAACACCTGATCCGTTACCTCCCGGATATCCAGACCCTTTTCCAGGCAGTCCCGGGCCAGGGAGGTGCCTGCGTCATGGAATGCGGGCAGGCAATGCATAAAGATCACATCCGGGTTTTCGGTGTCCCGCATTAGCTGTTCGTCCACACGATAGGGGGTCAACATCTGGGTACGGGCGGGGATCTTGTCCTCCTCGCCCATGGAGGCCCAAATATCGGAGTAGATGGCGTCAGCTCCCCGCAGGGCGCTTCGGTCCGTGGTCAGCAGAATCTTGGCGCCGCTTACCTCCGCCTGAGCCATGACCCGGGCCATCACCGCCTGATCCACACCGTCGATCAGCTCCTTGGGACCGTAGCCCACGAAGTCCACACCCATCTTGCAGCAGCCGTACATCAGCGCATAGCACATGTTGTTTCTCACATCGCCCACAAACACCAGCTTCTGACGGTTCAGGGGCTTGGCGATGTGCTCCTCCATGGTCATAAAGTCCGCAATGATCTGGGTGGGATGGTCGTCGTCGGTGAGGCCGTTGTAAACAGGGACGCCGCTGTGCTGAGCCAGGATTTCCACCACCTTCTGGTCGAAGCCACGGTACTCGATGCCGTCAAAGAACCGTCCCAGTACCTTGGCGGTGTCCTCCATGGATTCCTTCTTGCCCATCTGGGAGCTGCCGGGGTCCAGGAAGGTCACATGACCGCCCTCGTCGTGGATGGCCACCTCGAAGGCACACCGGGTTCGGGTGGAAGTTTTCTCAAACAACAGCACCACATTTTTGCCCCGGAGCAGGTCTCCCGGCACGCCGCTGCGCTTTTTCGCCTTTAAATCGTGGCCCAGATCCAGCATGTGGCGGATCTCCGCAGGGGTGAAATCCATCAGGGTCAGAAATGATCTACCTTTTAAACTTACGGGCATAATATATTCCTCCAAATCGTTGTTTTCCCTGAAAACAGGGCGTTACTCTCTCCAAAGGGGCATGGTCATACATCTGGGACCGCCCCGGCCTCTTGCCAGTTCGGAGCTGGGGATGGTCAGCACCTGGACCCCATGCTGCCGAAGAATTTCATTGGTAACGGCGTTGCGGTCGTAGGCAATGACCTTACCGGGGGCCACAGCGAAGGTATTGGAGCCGTCGTTCCACTGCTCCCGGGCCGCGTCAATGACATTTCCGCCGCCGCAGGGGATCAGGGTAATGTTAGAAAGACCCAGATGGTCCATCAAAATATGGGCCAGGTCTGCCCGCTCCTGGTGGATGGTCAGGTGTCCGTCCCCGCCCTTTTCCAGTACAAAGACCTCCATGGATCCCCGAATGTTGGGATGGACGGTGAATTTATCCGTATCCACCATGGTGAACACCGTATCCAGATGCATAAAGCTCCGGGATTTGGGAATGTCGATGGCCAAAACCTGCTGGAAGCCTGCCTCCAGCAGCTCCTTCGCCAGAACTTCAATGGCAAAGGGCTCTGTCCGCTGGGAAATGCCCACCGCCGCCACCTGGGGGCTCAGCACCAGAATGTCGCCACCCTCCAGGGAATGCTCCATTTCCCGGGAATACAGCCGCTTCACGTCCTTATACTGGGGATGATAGCGGAAGATATAGTCCCCAAACAAGGTCTCCCGGTTCCGGGTGTGGCTGTACATCCGGTGGAGGGACACACCGTTTCCGATGCAGGAGAAGGGGTCCC
>CAZEPQ010000172.1:0-3566 GCA_964514175.1 uncultured Oscillospiraceae bacterium | reverse complement strand
ACCAGGAAGGGACCTGCGTCCATGACGTACAGGAACACTGCGGTACGGTAGTCGTACTCGGGGTTGTTGTTGATCAGGTCGGAGAACTTGGGAGTGCCGTCCACATACTCGAAGGTCTCGCCCTCGATGCCGTAGTTACACAGCAGAGCGCCTTCGGGGCTGTACAGGTAGTTGATAGCAGCAACGACCATCTCGGGTTCGTCGCAGCCGGTGGTCAGAGCCCAACGGACGTCGTCAGCCTTGGAGGGAGCCTTATCGGACATGTAGATCACGCCGCCCTCTTCCAGGGAAACGGGTGCCATAGCGGTCATCAGGAAGTCCTCGTCGGAGGAGAAACCAGCGAAGGAAGCCATGTCGCCGGTCTCGGAGTAGAAGCAGCCAACCTTGCCTTCGCCGATCATGCCGTTGTCACGGAATGCCATCTGCTCGCCGTAGAATGCGAAGTCCTGATAGATCAGGCCCTCGGAATACCAGGTTGCCATGGTCTGGAGGTACTCCTTGAAGCCCTCTTCCAGAGGACCGTACTTCATGGTGCCGTCCTCAACATACATGCCGGAGGCAACGCCGTAAGCGGAGGTGAAGTAGTCAGTAACGCCGGTAGCGGGGATAAACAGAGCGTCAGTTGCGCCCATGTCTTCCTTAAAGGCAGTCAGAGTGGTGTACAGCTCGTCGATGGTGGTGGGCTTTTCCATGCCCAGCTCATCCAGCCAGTCCTGACGGATGATGTAGCCCATGTCGTTCAGACGCTCTTCCTCGTACAGGCTGTAGAAGCCGGCAACAGCGCCTTCGGGAGTGGTGACTTCGTCATACAGGGTCTCGTCAGCGTGGATCAGAGCGTAGTAGTGGGGAGCATACTCCTCTAGGTAATCGTTCAGGTCCAAGAAGACTTCGTCCTCGATGCCCTTGTCAGCACCGCCGGTGTACTGGTTCACGACGCCGTTCATAACGTCGGGATAGTCGCCGGAAGCGCAGATCAGGTTGAACTGCTCAGTCTGGGTGTCGGGATGGAAGTGGATGAAGGACATGTTGACGCCGGTGCGGTTCATGATCTCAGCGTAGGTCATGTTCTCAGCCAGAGTCTCGATGTAGTTCATAGCGGCGGGGGAGATGCCCATCCAGACCTCGAAGGACTGGGAACCGTCGCCGATGGGAAGCTCCACAGCGGGAACTTCTTCGTAGGGGGTGTAGCCGGACTCGGCAGGGACCATGTCGGAAGTAGGCTCTTCCACGATGGGCTCATCCAGAGTTGCGGGCTCGTCAGCAGCAGTGACTTCGGAAGCGGCAGAGGTCTCAACCTCGGCTGCGGTGGAAGCTGCGCTCTCAGCAGTGCCGCCGCAGGCAGCCAGTGCCAGAATCATAGCAGCGGCCATCAGCAGGGCAAGCAAACGCTTTTTCATTGATATTTCCTCCTTGCAAAATTTATGCAGTCTACATCCTACAGTATGTGGTAGTGGCAAAGTCAAGGAATACAGTTTGTACACAAACAACAAAAATACTGCGAATTATTAAGGGAATGTTACGAAAAGCTGTGAAAAATCCATGAAGCCCCTTGATTTTTTGGAGAAAAACCCTATCCTATAGGTAAGAGTTTTTAGGAGGGATAAACATGCATGATTTTACCCCGGAGCAGCCTCCCGTGGACCATCCCCCGGAGAACCATCCCCAGTTTATGATCGGTAAGGTGGCAAACCTTTACGGCATTACGGTCCAGACCCTGCGACACTATGATAAGATTGGGCTGTTTCGCCCGGAGGTCATCAATCCGGAGACCGGCTACCGCTATTACTCCGTCACCCAGCTTCGGAAGCTGGAGTATATTTTGTTTCTGCGGCAGCTCCAGTTTTCCCTGCCGGAGATCCAGGCAGCCATGGACGAATTTGAGGCGGGTGGGGCCTTTTCGGACACGCTGTTGCAACGGGAAAACCAGTTGCAGGAGCAGATCAGCAAGCTCGAAGAGATGCAGAATCGGATCAGGAGCCTGCTGGAGATCCATGAGGAACAGCCCGAGAAGGAAAAATCCATTGGTATCCGAAAGTTTGAGCCGCTCAGGAAGTATTTGTTCCGGGAGATACAGCCCCTGGCAGTGTCCCACCCGGATTTCGCCCTGCGGCTTATGGAGCAGCGGAAAATGCTGCTGGGATCCCTGCCTCCCATTCAGGCGGAATACTGCTTCGGTGCAACGGTCTCCCTGAAGGATTTTCAGGATAATGGGGTCCTGCGCTATACCGGTGTGCTGTTGGATCCGGGGCTTTACGGTACCGCTCCCCCTATTGGCACCATGGAGCTTCCGGTGGGGTTTTATGCCACCATTCGGTTCAATCGGAGCGAGACCCGACCTGAGGATGCCTACCGGCAGTTGGTGGATTTTCTTTCGGAGCATCGTTTTCGCAGCGACGATACCATTATGGAATGCGGTCTGGATCCCTCATTTTCCTCCATTTCCCGGCTCAGCGAGCTGACAGAGCTACAGGTGCGGATTTATCTGGAGTGAGGCAGAGACTTGACTCTCTTCCTGCAATATCCTTTACAATATACCTATTAAATAGATAAGTGAAAGAAACGGAGGCTATATCTATGGCATTTAAAATCATGGACAGGTGTGTCTGCTGTCACACCTGCGCCACCAACTGTCCCGTGGAGGCCATCACCTTCAAGGGCAGCCAGTACTGGATTGACCCTGAGGTATGTATCTCTTGCGGCACCTGCGCTGAGCTATGTCCCCAGAGCATCATTGCCGATCCTGAGGCTCCTGTAGAGGTACCTGAGGCCCACGACAGAATCGAAAAGACCTGTGATCTCTGCGTCCTGGGCGCAGGCGGCAGCGGTCTTGTTTCCGCCATCCGCTTTGCTCAGCTCACGGGCAAGAAGGTCATCGTGCTGGAGAAGGGCAAGAAGTGCGGTGGCTCCACCACCTTTGCCCACAACTGGTTCACCGGCTACAACCGCTGGCATGTAGAGGCCGGTGTGCCGGATCAGACCGAGAAACTCCTGGCATACTGCATCCGGGAAGCACAGGGCTGTCTGCCGGATTCCCTGGTGGAAAAGGTTCTGAAGAATACCGGTCGGTTCTTTGAATGGCTGGTGGACTTCGACGAGAAGGAAGCTCGGGAGTGCTTCGCCATCGGCCGCGGTCCCATGGGCGCCATCGGCATCGACTATCCCGACCGTAAGTTTGAGAACCTTAACTGCCACGACCCCGCCATCGGTCCCGGCTGGGCTGGCACCTACCTGATCCGCAAGATGCTTCAGGTGGCCCCTAATTATGGGGTGGAGGTTTATACCCAGCACGAGGCTGTGGAGCTGATTCAGGACGAAAACGGCAATATTTCCGGCGTTCTTGCCAAGGATCCCGGCGGCGAGACCCTGGTTCATGCCAAGGCCGTTGTGCTGGCTACCGGCGGTTTCTCCGGCAACGATGAGAAGCTGAAGGAATTCGAGCCCGACTGGTTTGACGGCGGCTATCCCGTCCATCGCTTCTCTCCTGTGACCTGCTCCGGCGACGGCATGACCCTGTCCAAGCCTCTGGGCGCATGGTGCAACATGAAGAAGACCAAGCTCAACAAGTT
>CAZEPQ010000171.1:0-3615 GCA_964514175.1 uncultured Oscillospiraceae bacterium | reverse complement strand
CGTTGCCCTTGCCGGTGCAGCCGTGGCAGATGGCGTCGGCACCCTCTTCGATGGCAATCTCAGCCAGCCGCTTGCCGATGATGGGGCGGGCAAAGGCGGTGCCCAGCAGGTAGGTCTCGTACTTGGCGCCCATCATCATGGAGGGGATGATGACATCGTCCACCATCTCGTCGGTCAGGTCTTCCACATAGAGCTTGGATGCGCCGGTCTTGATGGCCTTTTCCTCCAGACCGTCCAGCTCAGTGCCCTGGCCCACGTCACCGGAAACGGCGATGATCTCGGGATCATTGTAGTTTTCCTTCAGCCAGGGAATGATGATGGATGTATCCAGTCCGCCGGAATAGGCGAGAACAACTTTTTTGATTTCTTTCTGAGCCATAATAGTAGCCTCCTGTATGTTTTCGGGGCGAAAAAACCCCATGATTTTCATTGTGAATGTATGGTAACATATGTTTTTTGTTTTTGCAAGCGCCAAGTTGCATAATAATGCATGGAAGCATGAATTTATTTTGGCGTTATGCACAAAACACTGAAAATATTCATTATTTTATGAATATATACGAATATTTAGTGGATATATGCATACAGTCCTTCAAGTCCCGGAACTGCCTGCCCCGCTTGGCTTTCCCCAAGGGAAGGTTATTCGCCGCCGAGATACCCGTACAGCAGCTCCAGGTTTTCCGGGGAATGCTCCACCTCGCGGGAATACAGGATGGCGCTCCATAGCAGGTTTTCCCGGAAGTCCCCGGGCTGGGCCGCGGCCAGGGTGAAGATGGCCTCCACAGAATGGGTACACAGCAGGACTTTTTCCATCACATAGCCGTCCCATACGGCCCGCAGTACATACCGGTACAGGAAGTAAAGCAGCAGATTTTCTGTCTCCATCTCATACATATTATATAATGTGTGAAGCTTGTCCGCTGCCGGCAGGTTTTTCAGGGCGGCATTCAGCCGCTGTTTCAGCCGATCGTCGGTAAATTCCATCTTTGTCATGGCCCGCAGGAAGCCTTCGGCGGTGGAGGGGGGACATTCCCTGGGTTCAAGCACGTTCTGAAACTCCCGGCTCAGTTCCTTCAGGGCGACCATCCGCTGAGAAATGGGATGTTTTTCCGCCGCAAGACGGAACATTTCATCCCGAAGGGTCAAAAGCTCGTCCAGCAGAGCTTCGTCCAGTTCCCAGTCAATCTCCCCAGGTTCCTCTGTTTCCTTTACCGTCAGCCGGAGGGGTTGGGAGAGCAGCAGTCTGGCTGCCTCGGGGCAGGAAATTGCCAGACAGGTCTCCTGAAGCTCCCCATATTCCTCCCAGAACCGGGGATGCTCCCGGCAGGTGGTGGAGAGACAGGCTTCGCCGCCCTCCAGGATCAGCCGACAGAGATTTTTCTCGTTTAAGAAGGGGCAGCGGTGCTGTTCCATTTCAAAAAATGTGTAGCCGTCCTGGGTTTTGATCCTGCTGCGGATCTCTTCTCCCAGGGGGCCGGGAAGGGCTTCGTATTTTTCGAGAATCTCCCGGTCCAGATCCACCTCCCAGCCGGCACAGCAGGTGTCGGGGCAGCGGTCAGCGATGCAGGAGAAGCCTTCAAAACAGCTTGGAATCACATAGATCATATAAGCCTCCAAATGATACTCCACGGACGGGATACACCCTGAAATCCGTTGAAATTTAACGATTTTTTAACAGAAAATAGGACTTTTTTTGCATATGGACAAATGGATGGGCGAAAAAACTAGAAAAAGCATAAAATGTAGGTAATTGTGTGCATTTTGCATATTGACAAAAATCTTGCAAACGTGCATAATTGGGTTGCCGCAAAGTGTGCATTGCGGCGTTTATTATGTAAAGGAGGAATAACATTGTCCAATCAGGCACCCACCCTGTACGACAAACTGGACAGCATCATCGTAAAGATCCTGAAATATGTTTCTTACATTTCCGGTGTATGCCTTATTTTAATCATGTTTGTCGCATTTTTCAATGTATTGGGCGAAAAGATCTTCCACAAGGGTATTCCGGCCTCCACTGAGATCATTCAGTATCTCCATATTCCCGTAGTCTTCCTGGCCTGCGGCTATGTGACCCTGGATACCGGCCATACGAAGATCGACCTGCTCTCCAGTAAGCTGCCCGAGATGGTCCAGTTCGTTGTGAACATCATCGGCAACATCATTGCCGTCTTTATCACCGCTTTCGTTGGTTATCGCGGTCTGGTACAGATGGGCAAGTTCATGTCCACCCACGCCAAGTCCTCCACCACCGGTGTAGGCTTCTACAAGTGGCCCTTCGCACTGATTTTCTCCATCGGCTTCTTCCTGCTGGCCATCAGCTTTGTCTGGGCCACTGTTCGTATGATCGTGGAGAGAAAAAGAGCAAAGAATAACAAGGAGGTGGAGCAGTAATGGATTATGCAGCAATTGTAGGTATTGTTACCTTTGTGGTCATGATGGTCATGGTCTTTGCCGGCATTCCTGTTTTCGTCTCCATGCTGGCCTCCGCCTTCGGCGGCTTCATCGCTCTGTATAAGGGCAACATCGTTGTTATGCTCACCAAGTTCACCTCTGCTCCCTTTGAGCTGGGTGCCAACTACAACTATGCGGTTCTGCCCATGTTTATGTTGGTAGGTGCTCTAGCGGGAGAAACGGGTATAGCGAAAGGCGCGTTTGACTCCATGCGTGCATGGCTGGGCCGTGTTAAGGGCGGTCAGCTCTTCACCGTCGTCGCAGCCAACGCTATCTTTGGTGCTTGCTCCGGTTCTTCCGTAGCTGGCAACATTGTCTTCGGCAAGCTGGCTATGCCCGAGCTGGAGGCTTCCGGCTATGACCGGAGCTATTCCATGGGCTGTATTGCCGCTTCCGGCGCACTGTCCACCCTGATCCCCCCCTCCATGGGCATCATCATGTACTGCTTGATCTCCCCCATCACCATGAGCGTTGGTACCGCTCTGATGGGTGGCATCATTCCCGGTCTGCTGACGGCTGTGGCCCTGTGTGTCACCGTTCGCGTCATTGGCAAGATCAAGCCCGGCTCCATTCCTGATGCTTCCGGTGAGAAGATCCCCATGAAGGAGAAGCTCAAGAGCCTCAAGCTCCTGATCCCCATTCTGTGCCTCTTCGGTATCATCATCGGCGGTACCTTCGCCGGTTGGTTCACTGCCACCGTGGGCGGCGCCATTGGCGCATTTGCAGTCTGCATTTACGCCCTGGTCAAGCGCCTGTCCATTAAGCAGATCGCCCACTCCATCTGGGAGTCTGCTACCATGGAGTCCGGCATCTTCCCCATCATCGTGGCAGGTCAGATCTTCGGCGCCTTCATTGCTGCCACCGGTCTGGCTGATTCCCTGGCAAACCTGATCGCAGGCGTCAATGCTCCCGCATTCTTCATCTTCATGCTGGTTGTGCTGCTGTACGTCTTCTGCGGCTGCGTTATGGACATCGTTTCCATCATCATCATCACCGTGCCCGTGGTCTTCCCCGTGCTCAACGCCGTTGGCTACAGCCCCTATGTGCTGGTTATCTGCCTGTGCTTCATGTGTGAGATCGCCGGTCTGACTCCCCCCATCGGCATGAACGTATTTGCCACTGCAAATGCTCTGCGTGTCAACCCCTCTGAGATCTTCAAGG
>CAZEPQ010000170.1:0-3658 GCA_964514175.1 uncultured Oscillospiraceae bacterium | reverse complement strand
AGATGCGTAAGGCCAGTATGATCGTGCTGCTGGTTCGTATGATCCCCGGTATCTCTTTCCTGCTGCCTTGGTTCAGCATCTTCTCCGCGCTGGGTCTCCGAGACTCCTATACGGCGCTGGTGCTTTCCCATATGCTGGTTTGTATGCCCTTCATCGTCTGGACCATGGTGCCCAACTTTGAAACCGTACCCCGTGCGCTGGAAGAATCCGCCTGGATCGACGGCTGTACGCAGGTCGAGGCCTTCCTCAAGATCGTGCTTCGTTTGAGCGTTCCCGGCATCGTGACTGCCTCTCTGCTGAGCGTTATCTATTCCTGGAACAACTTTATGTTCTCCCTGATCCTGTCTGGATCTCACACGCAGACCCTGCCTGTGGCCATCTTCAACTTCGTCTCCTATGCCTATGTGGACTGGGGCGGACTGATGGCGGCTGCTGTGCTCATTACCATGCCCATTATCATTCTGTCCATTATTTTGCAGAAGTATATCGTCAGCGGCCTTACCGCAGGCGCTGTGAAGGGCTAATTGATCCCCGCATCTCAAAGCCGCACAGTTTTGTGCGGCTTTGATTATGAAGAAAGAGGTTATTTCCTTGGCAAAAAAGAAAAACACAGAAGTAAAACCAAAGAAAAAGGTTTCCCGTACCGGATTTGCCTGGTGCTTGTATGTTTTCGGCAGCAATATTTTGCGGATGCTCTGGCTCAGTGTCATTGTGACGGTGTGCTGCTGTACGGTGGTTTTGGCTCCGGCAGCCATCACCGGTGGCAACAGGAGTCTGCTGATGCTGCTTCGTGGCAGAGGCGGGCTATTCTGGGACGATTTTAAAGAGGACTTCCTGGACCGCTTTTTCAAAAAGCTGGGCTATTGGCTTATGATGCTGCTGATTCCTGTGGCCATTGGCCTGTGGATGTACATTCTGGGGGCAGAGGCCGATTTGGTCCGGGGGGTGATCCTGGTGGGACTGCTGATCTCGGCGGTGTTGCAGGCATACTTTTTTGTAATGGTGGCGGAAGTTAATCTGCCTCTGGACAAGTGCCTGAAAAACGCTGTTTTGCTGATGTTCCTGGAGTGGAAAACCACCGTTGTGTTCCTTGTGAGCTTTGCGGTGGTGGCCTTCGGGGCCTATATGTTGTTCCCATTCAGCATTCCGGCCTTGTGTTTTCTTGGCATAAGCTGTATGATGTTACTGGTTTCTCAGCAGGTGCGCCGTGTTATTCTGAGACGTGGCCTGTGTGTGGAGCCGACTTGGAAAGATGAAACGGAAAACTGCGTCGATGGCGCAGCGGAAGGAGAGTAAAAAATATGAAAGCCCTTGTGATGCATGAATATAAGCATCTTACCTACGAAGAAGTTCCCACTCCCAGCCCTAAGGAGGGCGAGGTGCTGATCCGTTTGCAGGCATGCAGCGTCTGCGGAAGCGACGTGCATGGCTTTGACGGCTCCAGCGGTCGCCGTCAGCCCCCGCTTATCATGGGGCATGAGGCCTCCGGTATTATTGCGGAGCTGGGCGAAGGCGTGACTGATTATAAGGTTGGAGATCGTGTCACCTTTGACTCCACCATTTACTGCGGCGAGTGCGATATGTGCAAGGCGGGCAAGGTGAACCTGTGCAATTCCCGCATGGTGCTGGGCGTGTCCTGCGATGAGTACAATCGTGACGGCTGTTTTGCGGAATATGTGGTTGTGCCGGATTACATTCTCTATCGGATGCCCGACAACGTGACCTTTACCCAGGCTGCCATGATCGAGCCCCTGTCCGTGGCCTATCATGCCGCAACCCGTACGCCCGTTACCCCCAACGACAGCGTTCTGGTGGTGGGCATCGGCACCATTGGCCTTCTCACCATGCAGGTGGTTCGCAGCTTCGGCGCAAAGCAGATCATTGCTGTGGACATTGACGACAGCCGCCTGGAGCTGGCCAGAAAGAACGGCGCTACCCACACCGTTAACTCCAAGGATCCCGATGCACTGGAGCAGATCCTGGCCCTTACCGAGGATGGTCAGGGGGTGGACGTTGCCATGGATGCCACCGGTATTGAAAGCACAGTGAACCTGTGCGTTAAGTCGGTCCATCTGGATGGCCGTGTGGTGCTGATCGGTAATCTGGCTCAGAATATGAACTTCCCCCTCCAGTACGTTGTGACCCGGCAGATCAGCCTCTTCGGTTCCTGCGCCAGCGCCGGTGAATATCCCCAGTGCCTGGACCTCATTGCCTCCGGTCAGGTGGAAGTGGACAGCATGATCTCCAAGATCGTACCTCTTGAAGAGGGCGACAAGTGGATGAATAAAATCTTCAACCGGGAAGACGGTCTGACGAAGCTTGTATTTAAGTGTGGCGACCAGGATTAAAGGGCGTCCGGGGGAAAAACAGATGAAGAAAATCAAAACTGCGGTGATTGGCTGCGGAAAGGTGGGGCATTTCCATGCCCAGGCCTTCCAGCGGTGCCCTCAGAGTGAGCTGGTGGCCTGCTATGGTCGAAATTTGGAAAAAACCCAGGCCTTTGCGGAGCAGTATGGCATTCGTGCCTTCACCGATCTGGAAGAAATGGTCCGGGAGACCGGTGTTGAGGCGGTGTCAATCTGCACCCCCCACCCCAATCATGGGGACCTGGCGGTAAAGTGCTGCCAGTTGGGACTGCATATTGCCATTGAGAAGCCTCTGGCCTCCACCCTGGAGGGCTGCGACGCTATCATCAAGGCGGCGAAGGAAAACGGCGTGGTGGGTTCCACCATCTGTCAGCGGCGGTTCTATCGTCCCGCTATGCGGATCAAGGAAGCTATTGACAGCGGCAAGCTGGGCAAGCCGATTCTGGGCACTGTCAATATGCTGGGCTGGCGTGATATGGCCTACTACAACTCCGACCCCTGGCGTGGAACATGGGAAGGGGAGGGCGGCGGCGTTCTCATCAATCAGGCACCCCACCAGTTTGACCTTTTGCTCTGGTACATGGGAGAGATCGACGAGATCTATGGCATGTGGGACACCTTGAACCACCCCGAGCTGGAGGTGGAGGACACGGCTGCCGCGGTGATCCGTTTTAAGTCCGGCGCCATGGGCAACATTGTGGTCAGCAATTCCCAGAATCCTGCCCTTTTCGGCAATGTTCGTGTTCACGGTGACAATGGCTCCAGCGTTGGTGTCCAGACCGATGGCGGCGCCATGTTCATTGCAGGCGTTTCCGGCATTACCGAGCCCCCTGTCAACGACCTGTGGACCATTCCCGGCGAGGTGGAAAAGCTGGAGGAATATAAGAAGGGCGACAGCGAGTTCTTTAACTCTGTGGATATGATCCATTACCACACCGAACAGCTCAAGGATTTCCTGGATGCCATTGCGGCGGGCAGACAGCCCCTCATTACCCTGGAGGATGGACGCCGTACGGTGGAACTGATCACCGGTATCTACCGTTCCCAGCGGGATCATAAGCCCATCAAATTCCCGCTTCAGCCCGAATATGGAACGGATATGGATGGTCGACTGAAATAACAAGTCATTTTTGTGGGAACCGATATCCACATCGGCCCGGTGAAAAGTCATAACCTCCGGCTAAGTTGAAGGTGTAAGATAAAGGTAGACACATGGAAAACCACCATGTTGTCTACCTTTTCAGTGCGCCCGGTGAGCGCACGTTCTATAGGGTGAAAGTCCCGAAGTCGCC
>CAZEPQ010000169.1:0-3794 GCA_964514175.1 uncultured Oscillospiraceae bacterium | reverse complement strand
ATGATCAGGGTGTTGTGGCAATGATCGGTGTGTTCATTGATACCTTCATCGTTCTTACTTTGAATGCTCTTGTTATCATTTCTACTCTGTATACTCCTGATGGAATTCTGGCTTCCGGTGCTGCGGAAGGCGTCAGCAAGGCCAATATGGCACAGCTTGCATTCGGAACCATCATGGGTGAAAGCTTTGGCGGTAAGTTTGTGGCGGTTTGCCTGTTCTTCTTTGCATTCTCCACCATTCTGAGTTGGAACATGTTCGGCAAGACCAACGTAAACTGGCTCTTTGGTAAGAACGCTGTTAAGGTCTACATGGTGATTGCTTTGGTATTTATCTTCCTGGGCACCATCGCATCCAATGACCTGGTTTGGGAGCTTACCGATATGTTCAATAACCTGATGGTCATTCCCAACGCCATTGCGCTGTTTGCTCTGAGTGGACTGGTTTTGAAGGCAAAGGAAAAGAATGAGCCGGAAAAGATCAAGAAATAAATAGTTTGGAGGCCGCTCGTGGGAGTGGCCTCCTTCTTACATTCGAATGGAAAACATGGGAAAAGGGAACTGCCAAACGCCACAGTTCCCTTTTGTTTCATTATTCCTGATTTTTCAAAAAGTTCTGAATGGCACCCAAAACTTCGTCCACCTCAACCCGGAAGGCACGGGCGGGAACACGGAGTGCTCCGTGTCCGAGAATGATCATCTGAATGAGACCATCGGAGGTGGCAACTCGGACCTTCTTTTTTGGACCGATCTCGTGGGTGACACGTTCAATATACATGTCGGCGGTCTCGGCTTCTTTGGTGTAGACCACGCTGATACCGCCCACTTTTTCCACGGAGCCCTTTCCGCCTTTGACCCGGTAGGCATCAAACACCAGGATCAGATTGCACTTTTTCACGCCCTGATAGTTTACCAGCATGTTAATAAGCAACTGCCGGGCCGTATCCAGATTGTCGTGAGCCACCTGTTTCAGGTCATCCCAGGCAAAGATCACGTTGTAGCCGTCCACCAGCAGATATTCCGGGCCATCCGGCACCTTTGAATAGCGTCTCGGCTTCGTAGTTGTGGTAGTGCGTCGTTTGACCGTGTTCAGGGGATTTACCAGATCCCGCTTGATGGGGCCGTAAGTCCGTTCAAAAATGGCCATCAGTTCCTTGTCTGTAGCCACATGGCGGTAATATTCCTCGGCCCTCTGTTCCCAGGTGCGTTCCTCGGTATCTTCCTCAGGTTCGGTAAGCTGGAGGCAGGCCGGCAGATGCATATGCTCCTTGACGTCATACCATTTGATAACAGTACCGGCTCCATGACTGCAAAATACGGAGTCGGGGGTGTTTTCCAGGTCAGATTCCGGATTGTAGTCTATGGTCTGAATGACTTCCGCCTGATTGTGGCAGGGGTAATAGCCGTCCAGTGTACAGGAAATTCGGCCTCGTCCGTGGGTATATGCAATGACTTCCTGGGGATAGTCCTGCATTTGTGCTACAGGGGCACGGCCTGTAAGAACGGTCATATCATCAAAGGTTTCGCCCTGCTGGAAGGAGCCATGCATCCGTTCCAAATCAGCCATGGCACGGCCTACGGAATCCAGAGGTAGCTCCAGTCGGTAGGCATACCAGGGCTCCAGAAGAACGCTTTCTGCCTCCATAAGACCCTGGCGGATGGCTCGGTAGGTGGCCTGACGAAAATCACCGCCCTCGGTGTGCTTCAAGTGGGCCTTGCCTGCCACCAGGGTGATCTTCATATCCGTAATGGGGGAGCAGGTGAGTACGCCCATGTGGGTTTTCTCCATAAGATGGGTCAGGATCAACCGCTGCCAATTTCGGTCCAGTTCGTTTTCACTGACATCTGTGTCAAAAGAAAGGCCACTGCCCCGTTCTGTTGGCTCCAGCAGCAGATGAACTTCCGCGTAGTGTCTCAGGGGTTCGAAGTGTCCCACACCCTCCACAGGGCCATTGATGGTTTCCAGATAAATAATGCTGCCCTTTGAGAAAGAAACGTCCATGTCGAATCGGGACAGCAGCATTTCGTGGAGAATCTCCTGTTGCACCTGTCCCATAAGCTGCACACGAATCTCCTGAAGGCCTTCGTTCCAGGATACATGTAGCTGTGGTTCTTCTTCCTCCAGAATCATCAGGTTGGTAAGTGCCTTATGAATGTCATAGCCCTCCGGCAGCTCCACTTTATAGGTCATTACAGGCTGTAGGGACCACAGCTCGTCTGTTTCTTCAAAGCCGAATCCCATGCCGGGGGAGGTCTGATTCAGGCCCGTAGCGGCAACTATGGTTCCGGGCAGGGCTTCCTGAATGGTCTGGAACTTCGCTCCGGAGTACCGACGCAGACTGTTGACCTTCTCTTCGTTTAGGATGGTTTTTGCGGGGAGGGCACCGCCTGTGACCTTTATAAATGTAAGCCGGTTGCCCTGGTCGTCCCGTGATACCTTATAAACCCGGGCGCCGAACTCCTTCGGAAATGTTTTTTCTGTGGTATAGTGCCGGAGTATATCAAGAAATGATTCGACACCTTCCATTTTTAGGGCTGAACCGAAGAAACAGGGGAACACTTCAGATCGGGAAATGGCTGTGATGATATGGGGATCAGAGATAAGGCCCTCATTCAGATAGGTTTCCATAAGTGCCTCAGAGCACATGGCAAGCTGATCCTGGGCGGAATCCGTTTCGGTTCCCAAAGAAAAATTCACGCAGTGGTCAGAAAGCTTCCGGCGAAGCTCAGCCATCAGCATTTCCTCCTGTCCATGGGCCAGATCCATTTTATTTAGGAAAAGAAAGGTGGGGATATTATGCTTTCGCAGCAGGTTCCAAAGGGTGTCCGTGTGGCTCTGGACCCCGTCAGTACCACTGATGACAAGGATTGCATAATCCAGAATGGATAGGGTTCGCTCCATTTCCGGGGAAAAATCCACATGTCCCGGTGTGTCCAGTAGGGTAAATTCTGCGTCGGGAAGGGACAAAAGGGCCTGCTTTGAGAAAATGGTGATTCCTCGATCCTTTTCCTGCTGATCGGTATCTAAAAATGTATTACCATGGTCCACCCGGCCCAGTTTTTTCAGAAGGCCGGCGCTGTAAAGCAGCCCCTCACTGAGGGTAGTTTTGCCTGCGTCTACATGGGCCAGGATGCCAATTACCAGTCGTTTCATCGTATCGTTCCAATCCAGGTTGTGATGGAGATAGTATATCAAAGGATGCCGCCAAATTCCACAAAAAATGAGAAACTTTCTGTAAATGGGGCGATTATGTATTGCAAAATATTTACAGCTTCTGTATAATAATCCTATAGAAAGGAGCTGATGGCATGGTTATAATTCTTTGGGGAATTCTGTTCCTTGTGTATGCAATTGGAAATTTAATGGGTAGACGATTCTTTGTTCCGGCCCGGTTCAAGGACGCTGAATTTCGTGAGGAAATGCAGCGCGGACAGGTGCTTCCCAATCTCATTATGGGTGTTGGTTATATGATCCTGGGCTGGGGTAATTGGAAGTACGGCTGGGAGAATATGAATACCGTCATGTTTTGTGCTGCCATTGTTGCCATTGCCGCCGTTGCTTTAGTGATGCTTATTTTGAACCGGAAGAAATACATTTAATGTTGTTTTGATTCGTTTTATAATTTTTAAACTTTAAACAAAACATGCCACACGTGATTAATTTCGGGTGTTGGCATGTTTTTCAATTGAATACTTCCAATTTTAATAACAACTCCATATTATAAAAAATACCTGGACGGGGCTGCCAATGTCACTAAGTTAAGCTAATGAATCCCCCTGCCGTCGAAAGAGAGACGG
>CAZEPQ010000168.1:0-3836 GCA_964514175.1 uncultured Oscillospiraceae bacterium | reverse complement strand
CTATGTTGGAGATAAGGAAGGGCTGCTGCAAAAATTTGCATTTTGCAACAGCCCCCGAAACTTATTCCTCTTCCCCATCCTTAATGAGGTGTGCGGAGGCCTGATATATCTCCTTTAAGTAATCCGGCTCCGGCACCAGCCGTTCAAAGACGACACTGTAGCCGTACTTCTTTGCCGCCACTTCCATGTGGGCCATGGCAACGCCGATATCCAGACACTGATAGTAATTAAACTGGTTAAACTTCAGAATCCTATTGTTCTTCCGATAGATATGGATGCGGTGGGTATCCACCAGATACCGTGCAGGCTCCATATTCATGCAGCTAGGAGCCAGATAGGTCAGCTCCATGATCTCCTTTCTGGGGGACTTCATATCACCCATGGAGATCTGGGAGAGCTTCTTCTTTTTCTTGGGCATTTCCCCGGGCTTGCGGAAGGGCTCGGTGGACATGCCGAAGGCCACAGTGGTAATGTAGGGCAGCACGTCCTCGAAATCATATTCCTTCTCCACATCCAGAGTGGACTGCCAGCAGGAGGCAATGCCGTGGGCCGTCAGCCAAAGCACCGCCATCTCACCAATGTAACCGGCATTTTGCAGGCAATTCCGAATCTTCTCAGACCGGATCACCAGATAGTGGGGAGCCTGCAAATTGGGAAAGCCGTTGAGGATCTTCCGCATATCGTCAATGGGAAGAATGTCAAAGTTCCATTCGATGCTGTCATCGGGGACCTTCAGTTCAGAGAGAAAATCTACAAGCTCGTCAATGATCTCAGGCTCCAGCTCCTCCATATCATAAGAGCGGATGGAACGTCGATAGAGTATTGCTTCGTCCAGTGTCATGTTGTTCCTCCAGATTCGTTATCCATGTCAAACAGGAATCGTACCACTGCCTCTCCGATGGGCCGGGCCTGTCCGGCGGAGGGATAGCAGTGAATTTTAATAGATGGGTTGAAGTTCAGGGCCGTTACGGCGAAGATACTCTCCTCCGCCGGACTGGTAATGTCCTCGGTGATAAGATCCACGCCGCAGAACACTGCACCCACGGCTTGAGCCGCCTGCAAAGCGATCTTTTTATAGGACTCATGCACAATGTCGGTGCAGTCAATGGCATCGCCGCCGGAGTGGACGTTGGAGTTCTGCCGCAGGGTCACAACCTCTCCCGCCTTGGGCACCGTCATAAAGCTCATGCCGTGGAGTTCCAAATGAAGGGCTTCCTCGGCGCCCATGCCGATAAAGCTCAGTGGCTTTTTATTGTCCGGCCCACGAAGGGGATGGTTGGATTTTTCGATGACCAGGTCCCGAATAGGCCGCACACCGTCGCCCACCACAAAAGCGGGCATCCGCTTGCTGACCGCCTGGACCACATTGCCGATCACCAGGAAGCGGTAGTCATCTCCGGGAATATATTCCTCCACAATCACCTCAGAGCTGCGCTCAAAGGCGATGTCCAGCGCCCGCTCAAACATATCTTCTGTGGGATGTTTTGTAAAAATACTGATTCCCCGACCAAAGCTGACAAAATTGGGCTTCACCACACAGGGCACCTGATTGTGTTCCACAAATTCTGCCAAGGCGTCAGACTTATCGGTATAGACATCCCCTCTGGGGGTGGGGATTCCATGCTCCCGCAGGAGCTGTTTTGTGAGGTTGCGGTTCCGCATGATCAGAATGCTGGCGCAGTTGTCCCGGCTGGTCTTGGTGGCCTGCTTGACATACTCCGTCCTGCCAGCCTTGGTGAGCCGCACAAAGTTGTCCTTCCGATCCAGCACCTCATATTTGACGCCCAGCTTCAGGCAGGCCTTGATCAGCGCCTGGGTGGAAAGCTCCAGATCCTCAAAGCCCTTGAGCAGGTAATACTTCTCGTTGGACTGATCCAGAGCCTTTTCCGCGCAATCTATGGCAAAGGGCACATAGCCCATTTCCTCCACCGCCCGATAGACCCGATGGCTGTAAAGCTGCTCCGAATCCAGAAGCCGCTGTCGGGCACGGTCCAAAGCAGGCAGAGCCTGTGGCACGTCAATGTCCCGATAGAAGCTTTCCATTTCATCCAGCAGCCGAAGCGCTGCATCTTTCAGGCTCTCCGTTCGCTCAGGAAGCACGATATCCACAGAGTCGATGTCATAGGCAGCACTGCGGAGATGATTTTCATGGGCAACTCTCTGCCACTGGGGCGTATAGTCAAAGTCCGGCAGGGTAGCAAGGTACAGCAGAAAATACTCCATCAGCTCCATGTCTGCCTTGCTCATGCCGTTTTTGTCCAGAGGATTCAGATCAAACATGCGAAGCTCGATGTGGTTCACACCGGTCTCCCGCAGGGTCTTCATCAGATATTTTCCCTTGGGCTTTAGGCGCACCGGCGTATAGAACTCACTGGAGGTGCTGATAAGGCCCTGACGCACCGCAGAGACGATGCTACCGATGTAGGAATCCAGGTTGGTGTAGTCGAGAATGATCTCTTCCTTGTTCCAGTAGCCATACTTGCTGTTCCGCATGGAGCTGTAGCCCAGGAAGCGCCCGCCACCCACCTCCTGTCCCTGATCCATGAAGCTCTCATGGAAGATGGGGCTGGCGGCAGTCATCACCACAGGGAACCAGCTATAGCGATAGCAGTTCTTTGCCATGGTGAGGTATATTTCACTCTTCAGATAATGCACATCGTCCTGTCGGCCCATCAACTGATGAAGCCGGGAAATGAGCCGATCATCGAAGGAGAAATTGTAGTGGATGCCGCAGTAGAGCATGATCTTCTTGCCGTATTTGGCCGCCAGATACTCCCGGTAGGTCTCCTTGTTCTTGGCCTCCCCCTCAAATTTTGCCACAGGGATCCGTTCTTCGTCGTCAATGAGGGGCGGATTGCTCATGGGCCACAGGTATTCCCGCTCCAGGTTTTCCACCGCCACGGTGGTGGTGACGATATCATGGAGGTTTTCCAACTGGTCATAAACCTGATCCGGGTTGGCGCAGACCTCAGTCCCGATCTCCACCTGGCATTCCGCAAAATCCGTCAGAATAAAGGGATGCTTGGCCTTATTTCCGAAGGGATGGGGGGTCAGGACAAAATTTCCGTCCCGGTGGACTCGAATATTCTCCTTTTCCAGTCCGATGGAGCTGGACAAAAGCAGCTTCTTCATTTCGGGCCTTTTGAAAACTTCTTTTAGGTCCATGGGTCCCACGTCCTTTCACTTTTCAGATGTTCCACCCGGCAAAGCAACTCTACCGGAGTAGAATTTTACTGTGTGATCACAGTAACAGCCTCATTTTCCACATCCAGAGTAATGGTGGAAATAGGCGCCTCAAAGCTGTCGATGATCTTCTCCGCAATGGGATCCTCCAGTTCCTTCTGGATGGTTCTGCGGAGATTTCTGGCACCGTAGGTATCGGAGAAGGACTTCTTGATAAGATAATCCACCACGCCCTCGGTCCAACTCAGCTCCAGTCCCCGCTCCTTCAGGGAATCCTGAAGCTCCTTCAGCATAATATCGGCAATGCCACGGAAGTTTTCCTCCGTCAGTTTGTTAAAGGCAATGATCTCGTCCACACGGTTGATAAATTCAGGCCGCAGGATCTGCTGCAGGGCCTTCATCGCCTTCTCCTTGGACTGCTCCGAAGCGGTACGTCCAAAGCCCACGGAAGCGGACTTGTTTTCGCTGCCCGCATTGGAGGTCATAATGATCACCGTGTGTTCAAAGTTTACAACTCTGCCCTGGGCGTCGGTAATACGTCCGTCGTCCAGCACCTGCAGAAGGATATTCAGCACATCCGGATGGGCCTTTTCCAGTTCGTCAAAGAGGATGACGGAATAGGGCTTCCGGCGCACCTTTTCGGTGAGCTGACC
>CAZEPQ010000167.1:0-3873 GCA_964514175.1 uncultured Oscillospiraceae bacterium | reverse complement strand
CCTTCAGGGTGGTACCGGACAGGGATGCCCACTTGGTCTGCAGTTCAGTTCCTTCGGCAGCAGGTGCTGCTTCCTCTTCAACAGGAGCTGCTTCAGACACAGCAACGGAGCTGACCTCTTCAGCAACGGACTCTGTGCTTCCGCATGCCACCATACCCAGCATCATTGCCAGGGTGAGAAGCAAGCAAAGAAGTTTCTTCATAATTTTTTCCTCCAAACATTATATGTTAGCTTTTTCTTTTATTGAAAAGCCGGGGAAATAGAAAATTCCCCCTAATTTGTTAGATGGCTTAATTTTATGCTTTTTTCTTTGGGCTGTCAAGTAATACTTTCTTACCTGTGTGCTTTATTTCGATAAATGATAAAACTGTTCTGAAATTGATATTCAAAAACCAGATTTATCCCTTAAACTTTCGGCTCTCTGCCACCGCCAATTCATCACAGCGATTGTTGTATGGGTTGGTGGCGTGGCCCTTGACCCAGTGGAAGGTTACCTGGTGTACGTTCAGAAGATCCAAAAGTTCCTGCCACAGATCCGGATTCAGGGCGGGATCCTTTTTGTTCCGCATCCAGCCGTTGGCCTGCCACTTTTTGGCCCAGCCCTTTTCGATGGCGTTCACCACATACTGACTGTCGGTATAAAGATCCACAGCACAGGGTCGATTCAGGGCTTTCAGGGCGGTAATGACCCCCATCAGCTCCATACGGTTGTTGGTGGTGTTGGCCTCGCCGCCGGAAAGCTCCTTTTTATGACTGCCATACATTAAAATTGCCCCATAGCCCCCGGGGCCGGGGTTGCCGGAGCAGGCTCCGTCGGTGTAGATGGTAACATTCATGGTGGGTTCTCCTTAATTTGAACTGGTGCGGAAGTGCCTTTGCTTTCCCCCAGGAGAAAGCAAAGGACGCTACAACTCCGGTACTGAAAAGGGGCACGCTTTCGCGTACCCCTCTTTCTTTATTCTTCAGCCTCTTCTTCCTCAGAAGCCACCTTCTCAATGGATATGACCTTACTGCCGCTCTCCACACGCATCACGATAACGCCCTGGGTGTCACGCTTGTAGACGTTGATATCTTTTGTGGGCATACGGATGATGGTGCCGTCGGAGGCGATGATCATAACATCGTCATCCTCGGAAACCATGCGGACACCGGCAATGGAACCGGTCTTGGCAGTGATGTTGTAGTTCTTCAGGCCCTTGCCGCCCCGTTTCTGGGGCACCTTGCTCTGTCCGTCGTCTCCGGTACGCATATATTCCACGGCAGCGGTGCGCTTACCATAGCCGTTCTCCGTAACTGTCAGCAGGCAGCTATCCTCGTCCATAATTTCAGCGCCAACCACATAGTCGCCCTCGTCCAGCTTGATGCCTCTTACGCCTGCGGCGTCACGGCCCATGGGACGGACATCGTTTTCGTTGAAGCAGATGGCCATGCCATTGTGAGAGCCGATGATGATATTGTCATTGCCATTGGTAATGGAAACGGAGATCAGCTCGTCCCCTTCCTCCAGGCTCAGGGCACGAATGCCGGCCTTTCTGGCGGTGTTGATTTCGGTGAGGCGGAGCCGCTTGACGGTGCCGTTCTTCGTCACCATCATCAGGTACTTGTCCTCCTCAAACTCCTTGAGCAGCAGCATAGCCGTGACCTTCTCGCCAGTCTCCAGAGGCAGAACGTTGACGATGTTGGTGCCTCTGGCGGTTCGGCTGGCCTCGGGGATCATATAGCCCTTCTTCCGGTGAACCTTGCCGATGGAGGTAAAGAACAGCACATAGTCATGGGTGGAGGCAATGAAGAGATTCTTCACGAAGTCCTCGTCCTTCAAACTCTGGGCATTGATGCCGCGGCCACCACGATGCTGGGCCTTATAGGTATCCACGGGCATACGCTTGATATAACCTGCCTCGCTCATGGTATAACAGCAGTCCTGCACCTCGATCAGATCCTCCACATCGATCTCGTCGTCCACGGGCTGGATCTCGGTAAGGCGGTCGTCGCCGTACTTCTGAGCAATGGCTAAAAGCTCTTCCTTCAAAACCTGCATCAGCTTGATTTCGTCGGAAAGCAGTTCCATATAATAGTTGATCTTTTCCTGAAGCTCCTTGTATTCGGCCTCCAGTTTCTCTTTTTCCAGACCCTGAAGTGCTTTCAGGCGCATGTCCAGAATGGCCTGGGCCTGGATCTCGGAGAGACCAAACCGCTCCATCAGGTTTTCCTTGGCATTATCGTAGCTGGAACGGATGATCTTGATGATCTCGTCAATGTTATCCTGGGCGATCAGCAAGCCTTCCAGCAGATGGGCACGCTCACGGGCCTTTTTCAGATCGTACTGGGTCCGGCGGGTGATGATTTCTTTCTGATGGGCGAGATATTCATCCAGAACCTCCCGCAGGGTCAGAATCTTGGGCTGCTTCTGGTCGTGAACCAGGGCCAGCATGACCACCGCAAAGGTGGACTCCATGGCAGTAGCGGAGAACAACTGGTTCAGCACCACCTGAGGATTGGCGTCACGCTTGACCTCAATGACGATCCGCATACCTTCACGGTCCGACTCGTCCCGCAGGCCGGAAATACCCTCGATGTTCTTATTCTTGACATGCTCGGCAATGTTTTCAATGAGTCGAGCCTTGTTGACCTGATATGGAAGCTCCGTCACAATGATCCGCTGACGGTTCTGACCGTATTCCTCGATCTCTGTCCGGGCACGAACCTTAATGCGTCCACGGCCTGTGCCGTAGGCAGAACGGATGCCTGCGGTACCCATAATGATGCCCTTGGTGGGGAAATCGGGGCCCTTCACATGCTCCATCAGGTCATTCAGGTCAGCCTCCGGGTTATCAATGATATCCACACAGGCACCGATGACCTCCCACAGGTTATGGGGAGGAATATTGGTGGTCATACCAACGGCGATGCCAGAGGATCCGTTGACCAGCAGGTTGGGGAACCGGGAGGGCAGAACTCTGGGTTCCTTGCGGCTTTCGTCAAAGTTGGGGTCCCAGTCGATGGTGTCCTTGTCAATATCCCGCAGCAGCTCATTGGAAATTTTGCTCATGCGGGCTTCCGTGTATCGGTAAGCAGCCGGGGGGTCGCCGTCGATGGAGCCGAAGTTACCATGGCCGTCTACCAGTTTATAACGCATGGAGAAGTCCTGGGCCAGACGCACCAGAGCGTCATAAACCGAAGCATCGCCATGGGGATGATATTTACCCAGAACGTCACCGACACATGTGGCGGACTTTTTAAAGGGCTTATCTGAGGTGAGATTTTCCTCGTACATCGCATAAAGAATGCGGCGGTGTACCGGCTTGAGACCGTCACGCACATCCGGCAGCGCACGGGCCACGATGACGCTCATGGCATAGCTCAGAAAGCTCTCCTGCATTTCATCGTTCAGGTTAACGTCTACGATGACCTGATCGGGAAATGAAATATCTGTACTTTTTGATTCTTTTCTAGCCAAATTTATGACCTCCGTTTATTGAGGTGGGTTGCACCCACTTGGCTCCCCCTTGGGGGAGCTGGCTCGGCGCAAACCGAGACTGAGAGGGTTGCAGCAGGCGGATTCGAAATTTGAAAAGTTTAGGCAAATTCGTACTGGCTGCCAGACCCTCTGCGTTAAATATCCAAATTTACAACCTTTTTGGCGTTCTGCTCGATGAACTCCTTACGGGGCTCCACCTGCTCACCCATGAGGATGGTGAAGATGCGGTCCGCCTCAATGGCATCCTGCAAAGTGAAACGCTTCAGTGTTCTGGTCTCTGGGTTCATGGTAGTCTCCCACAGCTCGTGGGGGTCCATCTCACCCAAGCCCTTAAACCGGGATATCTCTACCTTGGCACTGGGATTGTCGCCCCGCAGCTCCGCAGAAACCTTATC
>CAZEPQ010000166.1:0-3922 GCA_964514175.1 uncultured Oscillospiraceae bacterium | reverse complement strand
CCTTGAATTCCGGGTCCTTGATCAGCATTTCCGCTTCCTTCACCAGAGATTCATGGCTCCGGGTCTGAATGATCCGTCCCTGATGGAAGGTGAGAGCACAGAAGCTGCAGCCGCCGAAGCAGCCCCGGCAGCTTTGCAGGCTGAATTTGATCTCCTTAATGGCGTCAATGCCCCCGTCCTTTTCGTACATTGGGTGATAGGTACGCATGTAAGGCAGCTCGTAGACATCGTCCATTTCCTGCTGGGTCAAAGGCTCCTGGGGCGGATTCTGAACCACAAAGGTCCTCTCGTCATAGGGCTCCACAAGTTTTTTCCCGGAGAAGGGATCCGTGTTGCAGTATTGAGTATAAAAGCTCTTCGCGTAATTCTTCTTGTCCGCCAAAAGCTCAGAGTATTCCGGCAGAAGGGTGTAGTCATAAACATCCTCCAAGGACGAGGCCTTGTAGACCGTGCCGCGGATGAAGGTGATATCCTTCACATCCAGGCCGCTGTCCAGGGCATCCGCCACCTCCACGATGGTTTTCTCGCCCATGCCGTACATCAAAAGATCCGCCTGGGCATCCAGCAGAATGGAACGCTTTAATTTATCCGACCAGTAATCATAGTGGCACAGCCGCCGAAGGGAGGCCTCAATGCCGCCGATGAGAATGGGCGTTTTCTTATAGCTGCGGCGGATCAGATTGCAGTATACCACTGTGGCGTAGTCAGGCCGCTTGCCTGCCTTTCCGCCGGGGGTAAACGCGTCATAGCCACGGCGGCGCTTGGCCACGGTGTAATGGTTCACCATGGGGTCCATATTGCCGCCCATAACCAAAAAGCCCAGACGAGGCTCTCCAAACACCTTGATGCTCTCCGGGTCCTTCCAGTCCGGCTGTGGAATGATGCCTACCTTATAGCCGTGGGCTTCCAGCACCCGGCTTATGATGGCATGTCCGAAGGTGGGGTGATCCACATAGGCGTCACCGATGACATATACAAAGTCGCACTGAGCCCAACCCCGTGCTTCCATCTCTTTGCGGGAGACAGGTAAAAACTCGCCCATGTCAAAGCCCCTCCTTTTTCTTTCCTTAACTGATTTACTATACCAGAAAGGACAGCAATTGTCCAGTAAAAGGCGAACTTCTCCCCGTCTTATTCACTTTTCCATGCTATCTTCCCCGGGTCATATCTCCCCGTTCTTTCGCATAGTCTCTACCATGTAAAAGGGAGGGACAACTTATGTTCAGAAAAGGACTGACTTTATTTTTGGCGCTTTCAATTTTCACGTTTTCCTGTTTTGCCGCCCCGGAGGTGGCTGCACCAAGCTGCATTCTCATGGATGCGGAAACCGGAACGGTACTGTATGAGAAAAACGCGGACGAGCAGCTTGCCCCCGCCAGTGTCACAAAGGTGATGACACTACTGCTGGTAATGGAGGCCATTGATCGGGGGCAGCTTAGTTGGGAGGACACCATCACTGCCTCTGCCACCGCCGCTGCCAAGGGCGGAAGCCAGGTGTATCTGGAGGAAGGCGAACAGATGAGTCTCCGGGATATGGTAAAGTGTGTGGTGGTCTCCTCCGCCAACGACTGCGCCACTGCCCTGGCGGAGGCGGTTTCCGGCAGTGAAAGCAGCTTTGTGGAACTGATGAACCAGCGAGCTTCGGAACTGGGGATGACAGGCACCCATTTCTGCAACTGTACAGGCCTTGACGACGAAGCGGGAGCCGACCAGCACTATACCACCGCCCGGGATATCGCCATCATGTCCCGGGAGCTTCTTAGCCACGATGAGATTCGGGACTTCACCACCATATGGATGGACACCATCCGGGACGGCACCTTCGGCCTCAGCAACACCAACAAGCTGGTCCGTTTTTACTCCGGCACCACAGGGCTGAAAACCGGTTTCACTTCCTCCGCCGGCTACTGCATGGCGGCTTCCGCCCAGCGGGACGGCATGGAGCTTATTGCAGCCGTAATGCACTGCGAAACAAGCACCGACCGATTTGAGTCCGCCAAGGGGCTGATGGACTATGGCTTTGCCACCTACACACTGGTGGACCCTGTGGAGGGGACGGAGCTTACTCCGGTGACAGTGGAGCTGGGTGAGACAGAGACTGTTGCCGCCATTCCTCAGACAGCGGACAAGGTGCTACTGGAAAAAACCCAGGCCGGTTCCGTAACCCGGGAGGTGAATCTGGCCTCTTCCGTCAGCGCCCCGGTGTCAGTGGGTCAGACCCTTGGCAGCGTCATCCTGAAAAGCGGCGAAACCGTTCTGGCAGAGGTACCTTTGGTGGCCCAAAATGCTGTCAATAAGCTTTCCTGGAGCCAACTCTTCACAAAGATGCTGAAATACCTGTGGATGGCGCAATAAATGGAAAAACAGCCTTGCATTTTTTACAATAATCCGTTAAGATAAAGTGTACTTATACCATACATTATGATAGGAAAGATGTGACAAATATGATCGAAACCGACATTTCCAACATCTGGGGAGAAATTGACTTTCAAAGCCTTATGGCCATGGAGCCCCGCCTCAGTGCAGCCCACAAGACCCTCTCTGAGGGCACCGGCGAAGGCAACGACTATCTGGGTTGGTATCATCTGCCCTCCGGCACCACCGAAGAACAGCTTGACGCCATTCAGAAGGCCGCCAACAAGATCCGCCGGGACTCCAAAGCTCTGGTTGTCATTGGCATCGGCGGCAGCTACCTGGGCGCCCGTGCAGCCATTGAATTTATCAACGGCACCATGCACAACGACACCGACCCGGTGAAGATCTACTTCGCCGGCAACCACCTGTCCACCCGTGCCCTCAACGACCTGCTGGCTCGCCTTGAGAATGTGGACTTCTCCATCAACATTGTTTCCAAGTCCGGCTCCACCATAGAGACCGCCATTGCTGCCAGAATGTTCCGCTGGCTGCTGAACCGGAAGTACGGCCCCGAAAAGGCAAAGGAGCGCATCTACGTCACCACTGATCCCACCAAGGGCAAGCTCCGCGCCCTCACCAACGAAGAGGGTTATGTAAACTTCCCCATTCCCTCTGACGTAGGCGGCCGCTACAGCGTCTTCACCGCCTGCGGCCTGCTGCCCATGGCTGTTGCCGGCATCGACATCCGCTCTGTCATGGCCGGTGCAAGACAGGCCGAGACCGAGCTGGACGTCCGCAGTATGGAAAACCCTGCATGGCTCTATGCCGGCGCAAGAAACCTGCTGTATGAAAACGGCAAGAAGGTCGAAATGCTGGTGGGCTATGAGCCCGACTTTGAATACACCGCCCGTTGGTGGCAGCAACTCTTCGGTGAGAGCGAGGGCAAGGACGGCAAGGCTCTGTTCCCTGCCTTTGCCCAGTATTCCACAGACCTTCACTCCATGGGTCAGCTTGTCCAGGAGGGCGAGCGGAACATGTTCGAGACCGTGGTGCGCTTTGCTCCCGACGAGAAGGACATCACTGTTGAGGTGGACTGGAAGAACCTCGACGACCTGAACTATCTGGTGGGCAAGACTGTCTCCTATGTGGAAGAGAACGCCTTCCAGGGCGTTGTCACCGCCCATGTGGACGGCGGTGTGCCCAACATTATCCTGAAGTGCGGCGCCATGAACGCCAGAACTCTGGGCTATCTGATGTACTTCTTCCAGCTTTCCTGCGGCCTCAGCGCTTACATCCTGGGAGTCAATCCCTTCAATCAGCCCGGCGTGGAAGCATATAAGAAGAATATGATGACCAATTTGGGCAGATAAGCACAAAAAATGCCTGCAAAATCAGGCAAAAATTCCTTCCCAAAAGGAAAACAGTATTTTTTCACAAAAATAAGTTGAAAAGTACGCACAAAAATGTTACTATATCACCACAGTCGGGACATACCGACGAAACGAAAGGGGAAATCATCATGGTTAAGGTTATTATGGGCTTAATGGGCTCCGGTAAGACCAAGCAG
>CAZEPQ010000165.1:0-3934 GCA_964514175.1 uncultured Oscillospiraceae bacterium | reverse complement strand
GGAGCAGAAGGATTATGTTGAGACCCGCTCGGCGGATATTGGAGAAAGCGTAACGAATCGGGGCATTACCATCACCATAGACTCCGTTACCTGTACAACGGAAGCGGCATACTTGATGGTCCACTATGAATTTGACCCGTCCCTGTACGATGTGGATAACATCGATGGCTGTGTGGATAGAATGTCACATATTTGGGTTGAAAATGAGGAATATGGCATCATTGAGGCTGACAACACATCAGGCGGCGGCGAAAAGAAGGAGGACGGCATCTGGATGCGCAAAACAGTTGAAATAAAGGGCATTCCGGAGGGCTGTTCGCTGAATGACGGAAAGACCACCATGTATGTGGAGATGACCGATATCGGCTTTATGAGAGAAGATATGGAGGACGTGGAGGGCAACTGGAATTTCTCCTTTATGCTGCCGGAGGCAGACAGTGCCGAGACGGTTACTGTGGATCAGGAAATGACCTTTGACTGCGGTGTGTCCCTGTTGGTGTCGGAGGTTGCGGTTTCTGAAAGCGGATGCAGCTTTACTGTGGAAACGGATACCGATGAATACTATTTTGTAGACAGTGAGATGGCGGAGCTTGCACGAGCAGCCGAGCCGGACCTGTACCAGTTTACAGTGGATGCGGAGCTTGAGGATGGTACCATTGTTCCCTGTACCGGGGCACATATGTCGCTGAATGAAGAGACCGGGAAAGACGAGTGGAATATTTCCTGGGCTGCACCTCTGGACCCGGATACGGTAAAGAGCCTGATTTTTGGAGATGGGAACTCTGAAATATGGGTGGACATGAAATAAGGGTTCGTACCCCGGCATCGGTTGATGCCGGGGTTTTTCCCTCTTCGGTAGGAGTGGGGGAGGATAGAGATGGGGTGCAAATTTGTGGCCCCTTCTTTTTTATTTTCCCTCTTTTAAGATGAAAAATCCTGTGATATAATATCCTGTACAATTGGGGTATTATTGGTTTTTTCCCATTTAGGATAAAGTTTCCCGAAAGGAAGGTGTGGGCCATGAAGAAAGTAAAAAAGCACCAGGAGCAGGAAGAAACATCCCTTTCCTTTGAACTATATAAGGTCCTTTCTGATGTGATTGGCTGCCTCATTTTTGTGGTGGTGTTATTTGTGTTCGGCATTCGTCTGGTCAGTGTGGTGGGAGAGAGCATGTATCCCACCCTGTATGAGGGCGACAAGCTGACGCTGCTGAGTAATTTCATCTATGAGCCCGAGGTGGGGGATATCGTCGTGCTCAAATCGGAGGCCTATTCCAGAGGTCCCTTGGTGAAGCGTGTCATTGCGGACGAAGGACAGACTGTGAACATTGATTTTTCCACCGGAGAGGTTTGGGTGGACGGTGTGCTTCAGGATGAGCCCTATATCAACGAGCCTACTTATCGGAATGATGGGACAGAATTTCCCGTGACGGTGCCCGAAGGCTGCATTTTTGTCATGGGTGACAATCGGAACCATTCTTCAGACAGCCGGGATCCTAATATCGGCTGTGTGGACAAACGTTATGTGCTGGGAAAGGCGCTGAGTATCGTTACGCCGTTTTCCAGATTTGGAGGGATAGAATGAACATTCAGTGGTATCCCGGGCATATGACCAAGACCCGGCGACAGATGGAAAATGACATCCGGCTGGTGGATGCCGTCTGCGAGATCGTGGACGCCAGAATCCCCATGTCCTCCCGGAACCCGGACATTGACGCCATCTGCGGCGGCAAGCCCCGGCTGATGATCTTAAACCGCATTGATATGGCAGACCCGGAGGAGACAAAAAAGTGGGCTGCCTACTTCCGCAGTCAGGGCATGGTGGTGCTGGAAACGGACTGCAAGAATCGGAAGGGCACCAATCAGTTTGCACCCAAGGTGAAGCAGCTATTGAAGGATCAGATCGAAAGGTATAAGGAAAAGGGCATGGTGGGCCGTACCCTCCGTGTCATGGTGGTGGGTATCCCCAATGTGGGCAAGTCCACCCTGATCAATCAGGTGGCAGGAAGAAAATCCGCCAAGGCGGAAAACCGTCCCGGTGTTACCCGGGGTAAGCAGTGGGTCACGGTGGAAAAAGGCCTGGAGCTTTTGGATACCCCCGGTATTCTCTGGCCTAAGTTTGAAGACCCCCAGGTGGGTTTGAAACTTTCCTACACCGGTGCCATCAAGGATGACGTGGTGGATGTGGAAACCTTGGCATGTAACCTCATTGAGCTGCTGGGTAAAAAGTATCCCCAGGTATTGGAGACCAGATATAAGATCACCGTGCCGACGGAATTTGAAGGCTATGAGCTTCTTGAGCTTTGCGGCAAGAAGCGTGGAATGCTGATTTCCGGCGGCGAGGTGGACACCGAGCGCATGAGCCGTGTGCTGCTGGAGGAGTACCGCAGCGGAAAACTGGGGAAATTCACCTTTGAATCCCCCGAGGATCTGGGAGGCAACGATGGCGAAGAAGAAGGAATTTGAACAGGTGGATCTCTGGGAGATCCATCGGGAATATAAAGAAAAGGGCTACAACGTGATTTGCGGTGTGGACGAAGCAGGGAGAGGCCCTCTAGCCGGCCCTGTGACTGCCGCAGCGGTGATTTTGCCGGAGGGCTACGAGATCCCCGGCCTCAATGACTCGAAGCAGCTCACTGACAAGAAGCGGCGGGAGCTTTACCCCATCATCAAAGAAGAGGCCGTTGCTTACGGCATTGCTTTTGTGGATGAAAAGGCCATTGATGAAGTAAACATCTTAAACGCTACCTTTATGGCCATGAAGCAGGCCATCGAGCAGCTTTCCGTGAAACCGGAACTGGCCCTTATTGACGGCAACCGAGTGACGGATTTTGGCGTAGAGGCAGTATCAGTAGTAAAGGGTGATGCCAAGGTGGCCTCCATTGCGGCGGCGTCCATTCTTGCCAAAGTGGCCCGAGATGATTATATGGAGGCCATGGACGTGGAGTACCCCGAATATGGCTTCGCAGTACATAAGGGTTACGGCACCAAGCGCCACTATGCCGCCATTGCGGAACACGGCATGAGCCCCATCCACAGAAGAACCTTTTTAAAGAAGTTCTATGGGGAAAAGTAACGAGCTGGGGGCCTGGGGCGAAGAAAAGGCCGCAAGGTTTCTGGGGCAGCAGGGCTACGCCGTGGTGGCACGGAATTTCCGCAGCCGCTTCGGTGAGATCGACTTGATTGCGGAAAATGACGAATACCTGATTTTTGTGGAGGTTCGGCTGAGAAAATCCACACGATACGGAACCCCTGAGGAAACCGTGGACTTTAGAAAGCAGCAGAAAATTCGTCTGACAGCGGAATATTTCTTGCAGCAATGGCCCACGGAGAAGCAACCCCGGTTTGATGTGGTGGCCCTATATGCCAAGGATGGCATGGATACAAAGCCCCTGCCGGTTCGGCACATTATAAATGCATTTTAGTATAGAAAGTAGTGATTTCTATGAAATATTTATCCACCCGTGACGCATCCCTCCGGAAGTCTGCCGCTGAGGTCATTGCTCAGGGCCTGAGCCGGGAGGGAGGCCTGTTTACTCCGGAGACCTTCCCCACCATGCCTGAGGGCATGCTGGAAAAGCTGATCCCCATGAGCTATCAGCAGCGGGCGGTACAGGTGATGAAACTGTACCTGGAGGATTTTACAGAAGAAGAGCTGCGGGAGTACGCTTCCAAGGCATATGCCTTTGGAGAGAAGTTTGACACGGAGGCCGTGGCACCTGTGTATCATGTCACAGAGGGAACGGAGATTCTTGAATTGTGGCATGGCCCTACCTGCGCTTTCAAGGATATGGCTTTGCAGATGCTGCCCTATCTTTTGACCGCGTCTCTGAAAAAGACCGGGGAAGAAAAGACTGCCTGCATCCTGGTTGCCACCTCCGGCGATACCGGAAAGGCAGCCCTTGAGGGCTTCTGCGACGTTGACCATACCAAGA
>CAZEPQ010000164.1:0-3960 GCA_964514175.1 uncultured Oscillospiraceae bacterium | reverse complement strand
TTATTATGGGCTTAATGGGCTCCGGTAAGACCAAGCAGATGGTTGATATGATCAACGCCGCCGTTGAAAGCGAAGCCGGCCACGTTGTCTGCATTGAAAAGGGTTCTAAGCTGGTTTATGATATTAAATCCAGTGTTCGTCTGGTGGAAGCCAGCGACTATCCCATCGGTGGCTATGCCTACCTGAAGGGCTTTGTCAGCGGTCTCCATGCCGGCGATTATGATATTACTCACATCTTCATCGACAGCCTCTACAAGATCTCCGTGTGCAACGACACCGCTGAGACCGAGGCATTCCTTGCTTGGTGTGATGAGTTTGGTAAGGCCAACAAGATCGACTTCACCATCTCCATCTCCGCCGATGAGTCTACTGCCACCGACGGTATCAAGAAGTTCTTCTAACCCTAATTTCAGCGCCGTCCGGCTCAGGCCGGACGGCATTCTTTTCCCGCAAATTGGTAATTATTTCTATTCAGCAAGGTGGTGCGCCTCTGTGCTTCAATACTTTTTCACGCCGGAATCTGAGATCCCCTCCGGTGCAGGCTTCTGCCTGTATGGCAGGGGCCACCTCTCTGCCCTGGGCTTTGGCCTTTCCCTGACCATACTGGTGCTGCTGATCTTTCGGCGGCGCTCCCCCGACGCACAAAATCGGCTTATGAAAATTCTGTCGGTCTCCATGGTGGTGATGGAACTGATAAAGGACTTTATCCTTGCAGCATTGGGGGCTTTCACTGTGGGATATCTTCCCCTGCATTTGTGTTCTTTATCCATGTTTGTCTGTCTTTATTATGCCTTTCATCCCAATTCCCCCTCCACAGCCCACATTCTTCACAGCGTGGTCCTGCCCGGAGCCGTTGCCGCGCTGCTGTTTCCCAACTGGACCAGGTTCCCCCTGCTTCATTTTCAGTCCATCCACAGCTTTCTCTACCACACGCTGCTGATGCTGTTCGCCCTGATGCCCCTGGTGTTCCGCCGATTTACGCCCGGTCTCCGGGGAATCATCCCCTCACTTTTGTTTCTTTTTGGCGTTTCCGTCCCGGTGGGACCTCTGAACAAACTGCTGGGTACAAATTATATGTTCCTCAGGGGCCCCTCTAAGGGCTCACCCCTGGAATTTCTGGCGGTTCTGCCCGGGAAATTCGGCTATCTGGCGGGCTATCTGGCCCTGGTGCTGGCGGTCCTTTTCCTGATGAATCTGCCCTTTTCGGTCCTGGGCGGCATACGGAAACGCCGACACCGCACCATGTAGAACTTTTTCCCGTTTTTTTGTCTATTTTTATGGATTTCGCCCAAGTCCGAATTTTGTCCGGATGTTATTACCAGTTGTATATGTTTCATTCGAGACACTTTTTAACCCATTAAAGCGCAGGTTGTGAAAAAAGTCACATTCTTTTTTGAAGGCGTTTTTTGTCCCTTAAATTCCCGTTCTTTTACCGTCCCTTCCGGCGTTTTGGGGATTTGCAAAGGCGAAATTTTACGGTATAATATGCTTGAGATTATAAGCCGATTCCGGCCTATTCTTATGACAGGTGCGTGTTCGCACCGTCTCCCACCTCCCGGTGGGCAGCACTCAAAAAGGAGGAATTCTTTCTATGCCAAACACGAAAACCGTTGTACCCTACGCAGGCACTCCTGAGCAGGAAGCACAGCTGCAGGCAATCATTGCCAAGTATAAGGATGTCCCCGGCGGCACCATGCCCGTAATGCAGCAGGCTCAGGAGCTTTTTGGATACCTTCCCGAAGAGGTCCAGATCATGATCGCAGAAGGCCTGGGTATTCCCCTGGAGGAAGTCTACGGCATCTCCACCTTCTACTCCCTGTACAACCTGAACCCCAAGGGCCAGTACAAGATCACCGTATGTCTTGGTACCGCTTGCTACGTTAAGGGCTCTCAGCAGGTTCTGGACAAGATCGTAGCCCGTCTGGGTTGCCCCGTAGGCTCCATCTCTCCCGACGGCAAGTATTCTGTGGATGCCAACCGTTGCGTGGGCGCCTGTGGTCTGGCCCCCGTTATGATGGTCAATGACGACGTCTACGGCCGCGTCACCCCCGATCAGGTGGACGACATTCTGGCCAAGTATAAGTAAATGAAAGAGCTGAGCCTCAACATTTTGGATGTGGCGAAGAATTCTGTCACTGCCGGCGCCACCCGCATCGGCATCACCGTGGAAGAAACTCCCGTAAAACTTACCATCACCATTGAAGACAATGGCTGCGGTATGACGCCGGAGTTTGTTGCCCGGGTCACAGACCCCTTCACCACCACCCGTACCACCCGCAAGGTTGGGCTGGGTCTTCCCCTGATGAAAATGGAGGCACAGATGTCCGGCGGCGATCTTTCCATCGAAAGCGAAGTGGGTGTGGGCACCACGGTAAAAACCTGGTTCGACCCCACAAACATTGATATGCCGCCTCTGGGGGATCTTGTTTCCTCCATCCTCACACTGATCCAGGGCAGCCCGGATATTGACTTTGTATTCACCCATCGAAAGAACGATACCGAATACACCCTGGACACCGGCGAGATCCGCCTTATCATGGGCGATATCTCCCTCAGTGAGCCGGAGGTTCTCTCCTGGCTCGGTGAATATCTCACCGAAAATGAATCCACTCTGATATAGAAGGGAAGCGTATACAATGAAATCTCTTGAAGAGCTGAAAGCACTGCGTGAGAGCATGCAGAATAAGATGAATCTCCGCAAGGATGACGCTGAAACCGTCCGTGTTGTAGTGGGCATGGCCACCTGCGGCATTGCCGCCGGCGCCCGTCCCGTTCTCAACGCCTTTGTGGAAGAAGTCAACAAGCGTAATCTTCAGAACGTGCAGGTCACGCAGACCGGCTGCATCGGCGTATGTCGTTTGGAGCCCGTGGTCGAGGTCTATGTCCCCGGCCAGGAAAAGGTCACCTATGTTAAAATGACCGCCGACAAGGTCCCCACCATTGTTGCACAGCACATTGTCAACAAGCAGGTGGTCACGGACTACACCATCGGCGCGGCAGAATAAGGAGGAGCATAATATGGATTTTATCAGAGCCCACATCCTTGTCTGTACCGGTACCGGCTGCGCCTCTGCCGGCGCTTCTGCCATCATCACTGAGTTCGAAAACGAGCTTCAGAAGCACGGTCTGGACAAGGAAGTCCGTGTTGTAAAGACCGGCTGCCTCGGCCTTTGCGCCAAGGGCCCCAACGTAGTCATCTACCCCGAAGGCACCTATTACTGCCATGTGTCTGCTGAGGATGCCAAGGAGATCGTTGAAGAGCACATCCTCAAGGGTCGTCCTGTAAACAGACTGCTCTACAGCAGCGACGCATCAGAGTCCGTCAAGGCCACCTCCCTGGCTGAGACCCCCTTCTACCGGGATCAGGTCCGTATTGCCCTCCGCAACTGCGGCGTTATCAACCCCGAAGACATCGACGAGTACATCGCCTATGACGGCTATGCCGCTCTGGCTAAGGTTCTTACCGAAATGACCCCTCAGCAGGTCATTGATGAGATCAAGGCTTCCGGCCTGAAGGGCCGCGGCGGCGCAGGTTTCTCCACCGGCCTGAAGTGGCAGTTTGCTGCCAACTCCCCCGGCCCCATCAAGTACGCCTGCTGTAACGCTGATGAAGGCGACCCCGGCGCATTCATGGACCGCTCTGTCCTGGAGGGCGATCCCCACTCCGTGCTGGAGGCAATGACCATCGCAGGTTATGCCATCGGCGCTACCCAGGGTTACATCTATGTCCGTGCTGAATATCCCATCGCCGTGGAACGTCTCCAGATCGCTCTGAAGCAGTCCCGTGAATACGGCTTCCTGGGCGAGAATATCTTTGGCACCGACTTCTCCTTTGACATCGACATCCGTCTGGGCTCCGGCGCATTCGTCTGCGGCGAAGAAACTGCCCTGATGGTTTCCATTGAGGGCAAGCGCGGCGAGCCTCGCTGCCGTCCTCCCTATCCCGCTGTAAAGGGCCTC
>CAZEPQ010000163.1:0-3968 GCA_964514175.1 uncultured Oscillospiraceae bacterium | reverse complement strand
GACTCGAACCCCCAACCCTCGGAACCGGAATCCGATGCTCTATCCATTGAGCCACTGGCGCATATTCATTTCGTAGGAATTATTATATCACAAAGAAAAAATAATGCAAGAGCGAATTTTGTAAAAACACTGCATACGACCAAAAAGTAAGGACGCACGAAAATGCGTCCTTACCGTCCATCACTTCTTCGCAATCACCGCATATGTACCGACAGCAGTGCAGGCAACCTTTCCGCTTTCAGGGATAATCGCCTCGCAGTAGGCGGTGGCGTTCCGCTTACCAAGGGAGGTCAACCGGGTTTTGATCAGCACATAATCTCCCATGGGCACCGGGCGGAGATAATTCGTGGTCATGGACACGGTGGGGGGAATGGTCTCCCGAGAGAAGGCATAGACCGCAATGCTCATGCTAAGGTCCATCATAGTATTGGTCATACCGCCGTGAAGGGTGCCTAAACCGTTGACCATCCAGCTCTCCAGAGGATATTTCAGCACAATCTCCTTAGCTTCATCGTCACAGGACACAAACTGACCCTTGAGACGTCCATTCAGGGTGTGGGCCATTTCCACATTAATAAAACTAAGTTCTGTTTTCAGCCATTCTTCTGTTTTTACCATGGTATCCATCATCAATTTTCCTCCACTTCAAAGGTATTTGCAACGTCCTTCAGCAGCTCCCGGATGGGAAGATGCTGGGGACATATCTTTTCGCATTTGCCGCAGCCGATACAGTCCGAGGCCTTTCCCCTGCCCTCGGTGTAAACGTCGTAATAAAAGTCGCTGCCCCAGTCCTGATACTTTTTCTTGGTATTGTAGCAGGAGAACAGATCCGGGATGGAGATTTTTTTCGGACATCCCGCCACACAGTATCGGCAGGCGGTGCAGGAAATAATATCAGAGGAACGTATGATCTGCCGAACACGGTCAATAGCCGCAAGCTCCCCTTCCGTCAAAGGCTTCAGTTCCCGGAAGGTTCTCAGGTTGTCCTCCATCTGGGCCTCATCGCTCATGCCGGACAGCACCATCACCACATTTTCAAAGCCTGCCGCATACCGCAGGGCATAGCTTGCAGCGCTGCCGCTCTGCAAGTCTGCAAAGACCTTCGCCGCCTCCCCAGGCAGATCCGCCAAGGCACCGCCGCGAACAGGCTCCATAACCAGTACAGGTTTTCCAAACCGCTTGCAGACCTCGTAAACACCGCCAGCCTCAATGCCTGGATCATCGTAATCCAGGTAATTAAGCTGAATCTGAACCACTTCAATCTCCGGCCATTCTGTCAGAATCTGTTCCAGCACGGCAGGTTTATCGTGGAAGGAAATACCCCAATGTCTGATCTTCCCCTCTTTCTTGAGCTGTTTCGCCGTTTCATAGGCGTTACAGCTCAAAAATTTTTGATAAACCTCCGCAGACTGGGAGTGCATCAGATACAGGTCAAAGAAATCAACACCGCAATAGGCCATCTGTTTTTCCAAAAAAGGCCGAATCTCCGCCTCGCTGCTGAACTGACTACCCGACAGCTTATCCACCAGGAAGAAGCTATCTCTGGGGTACCGCTTTACCAGCCCTTCCCGCAAGGCAATTTCACTCTGCCCTGCCAGATACACATGGGCCGTGTCAAAATAGCGTCCGCCGGCCTCCAAATATTGATCCACCATGGCATTAAATTGGTTCTGATCCACCTGGCCCTCCGGCCCACCCAGCATGGGAAGCCTCATACAGCCAAAGCCTAATTTTATCACTGGAATTCCTCCCCAGGTCGTTTTTTATATTATAGCACAACGGAGATCATGTTTCTATCCGGAATTTTCACATATCTGCCCCTTCCCGAACATACCCTTCATCGGAGGGGATAAGCATGTATATGACCATTTCATTAAAGAAACTACTCAGCGCCACAGCCATGGCGCTGGCAATTTTAATTCCCGGTGTTCTCTACCTTCAGCTTCGGCAGGACAGCCAGCCTGTCTTGGAAACCGGAGCCTGGGGGCTGAGCTTTCAGAACCCCAACCAGCCACCCGTGGCGGATGCCACCGCGGACGAGCTGGGCGTATACGACGCAAAATACATCGGCAACACCCAGGAGAAAACCATCTATCTTACCTTTGACTGCGGCTATGAAGCGGGCTGTACAGAGACCATATTGGACGTTCTAAAGGCTCACAACGCCCCTGCCGCTTTTTTTGTGGTAGGTAACTACATCGAATCTCAGCCCGATCTGGTGCAACGTATGACCCAGGAAGGACATACCGTAGGCAATCACACATGGAACCACCCGGACATGTCTGCCATTTCCGACAAAACCGCCTTTTCTCAACAGCTTCAGCAGGTGGCCGATGCCTACGAGGCCTGCACCGGAGAGGAAATGGAGCTATATTATCGCCCGCCCCAGGGAGTATACAGCGAGGACAACCTGAAAATGGCCCAGGAGCTTGGCTACAAGACGGTCTTCTGGTCTCTGGCCTATGTGGACTGGAAGGCAGACGATCAGCCCACCGAAGAATACGCCATGGGAAAGCTGACCGAACGGATCCATAATGGTGCAGTGGTGCTACTCCACAACACCTCCACCACCAACGCCGCCATTTTGGATAATCTACTGACCACTTGGGAGGGCATGGGCTACAGCTTTGGTACTATGGATGCCCTGTTTGCAGATTGACTTTTCAAAAATTCAGAAGTAAAATAAAAGGAAGAACTTTGTAAAAGGAGGACGCCGCATGAAAAAAGATCGCATATCCAATTCTGTCATTGCCCGTCTTCCCAAATATTATAGCTGCGTGGAGGAGTTGTACCTCTCAAACTGTATTCGCGTCTCTTCCGCCACCCTATCCCAGCGGCTTGGATTCACCGCCTCCCAGATCCGTCAGGACTTTTCCTGCTTCGGTGAATTTGGACAGCAGGGCTATGGCTACAATGTAAAAAAGCTCCGGTATGAGATCCGTGAAATTCTGGGCCTCAACAGCCGAAACACCGCCATTTTAGTGGGCTGCGGCAATCTGGGCACAGCACTGCTGAAAAACTTTGATTTTGAGGCCTGCGGATTTTATCTACTTGCGGCATTTGACACCGATCCTAACAGAATCAACACCCAACTTGGCCCGGTGAGAGTGCTGGACGTCAATACCATGCGCCGTTTTCTTGAGACGGAGAAGCCTTGTATGGCAGTGCTGACCGTCCCCAAGGATGTAGCCCAGGAAGCGGCAAATCTTCTGACAGAGCTGGGCATCCAGGCCATCTGGAATTTCACCGGCGTAAACTTAGACATGGGAGACAGCGGCGTTTTGGTGGAGCAGGTGGACTTCTCCAGCAGTCTGCTGACCTTGAGCTATCGAATCAACCAGAAAAAAGAGCTGCCGGAACCGGAACCAATTTCCGCCCCTGGAATAAGATAGATTAGCTAGGCGATACGCCAAGCGAAAAATCTTATCTGGAGGTAACTCTTATGTGCAACAACAATGGTTTTGGCGGCTGCTGGTGGATCATCATTCTCATTCTCCTGTTCGCCTGCTGCGGCAACGGCTCCACCTTCGGCAACAACAGCTGCGGCTGCAACTCCTGCGGCTGTGAGAACAACTGCGGCTGCTGATCGCTCCGCTTAGACAAACGAAGGGGCCGCATTGCGGCCCCCTAATTATATATGGAGGGATACCTATGAAACTGACCGTGCTGACAGAAAACACTTGCGGAGCATCGGGTTTTCAGGCTGTCCACGGACTGAGCCTGCATGTGGAAACAGACCGTCATAAGATCCTCATGGATTTGGGCCCCGGAAGAGAGTTTATCGAAAACGCGAAACTTCTGCAAAATCCGCCCGCGAGTATTGACCTGACCCAGGTGGATATTTGTGCCATCTCCCACGGCCATGATGACCACGGCGGCGGCCTTCGGCATTTTCTCGAAATCAACCACACCGCCCCTGTGTATCTCAGCCACATGGCCTTTGGGGACTACTTTGCGGGCAGCAAATA
>CAZEPQ010000162.1:0-3977 GCA_964514175.1 uncultured Oscillospiraceae bacterium | reverse complement strand
TGAAGGGGATGTAGTCGGCGTGCTTGATGGCGCCGCCCAGCTTGTCCTCGGCCTCATAGATGGTCACGTCGTGGCCACGGTCAGCCAGATACATGGCGGTACGCATACCGCCGGGGCCGCCGCCGATAATAGCGACTTCCTTAACGCCCTTGGGCTCAGTGACCAGATAGCGATCCACCATTTCAAAGCCAAACTTGGGGTTGACGGAGCAACAGGTGGTCATAATATCGTTCTTGCCGCGGCCATGGCACTTGTTGCAGCGGAGGCAGGGAACAATGTCGTCTCTGCGGTCCTCATAGAGGAAATCACCATAGGTGGGGTTGGAGATCCATGCACGAGCCATGGCAATCATGTCCAGCTTGCCCTCGGCAATGGCCTTTTCAGCCAGCTCGGGATGGAACCAGCCGCCTACGTTGGAAACGACTACGTCCAGGTTTGCAGCCTTGATCTTGGCAGTGACATCCAGGAAGGGGGTGGGGTTCAGCTCGAAGGGGATGGGATGGTTGGGGTCGCCCTCTGCGGAACGGACCTGAACGATATCCACATATTCCTGTGCCAGCTTCAGGAACTCGATGCCCTCTTCAACGGTGTAGCCGCCCTCAGGCTCTTCTGCGGAGAACTGGATCTCGATAAGCATGTCGTTGCCGGCAGCCTTGCGTACCTCGGAGAGCATTAGCAGGGGGAAGCGGCAGCGATTCTCGAAGGAGCCGCCGAACTCGTCGGTACGGGTGTTGGACAGGGGGGACAGAAGCTGACCGGGTAGCTGTGCGCGGTAACTCATGTGAATGGTAACGGCGTCAAAGCCCAGACGCTTATAAAGTGCGGTCTGCTGACCGTAGCTTGCGGCAACCTTTCTCAGAACCTCAGCGGGAACCTCGTCACCCACGAACTGATAGCTCATTGCGGAGGTAGCGCCGGAGCCAACAGCGGGAGCGTTGGCATCCACGATCTCAAGCTCGCCATTTTCGTTGATATAGCGGAACTTTTTGTTGGCGGAGAACAGGGAGCCGGACACCAGAGAACCGGTGTAGTGCATGGCCTCGATCATCTCTACCAGATAGTTCTGACATTTTGCGTTGTGGATGTCAAAATCGGGGAAGTGAGAGACGTCCAGGGAGTCGGGCAGGGGAGGATTGTCCACATTGTCGTCCATACCGCCCAGGGTGACAAAGGCAGCGCCGGTGCGGGCACGGCCAATGAAGTGGGCCATGGTAGCCTCAGCAGGATATTCCTCGGGACCCTGAGAGAAGTGGGGCAGGGAGTTGGAAGACTGCATGCGGTTTTTCAGAATGAACTTGCCGATCTTAATGGGGGCAAGCAGATGGGGATATGCATTTTTCATTTTTATGTAGCTCCTTTCGGGTATATACAAATGCTAATGCTATCATATCATAAATCTTTTTATTTGCAAATATTTTGCGTGAATTCGAGGGGTTATTTTTATCGAATAAACGTATAGAACACAGGGAAAGAAATAATACTAAAATTGTACTTGACGAATGCCTGTGCAGTGTGTATAATACAAGTGGTTAGTGCAGACTAACTAAATTTTAGCGAGCTGGGTTAGCGATAACTAACTTGCGGGTGGGTGTGATTATATGGATGATTACTTGATTGAATTTTGTGCGCCGACATTGGCATCCATCAAGGTTGGAAGCTTGTTTAATTATGCGTTTAATACCGAGGCGGAGCTTTACGAGCATGTGGAGCGTTTGAATGATGAACTGAAGGAGAAGGGTCTTACCATTATTCTGCTGCGAGTCCGCAACGGACGGGCGCTGACCTATGTTTATCGGAAAAGTCAACTGAAAACCCTGCTGGAGAGACCTGAAATTCAGGAATTCCTTATGGAATATGGATATATGGATCTTAGCGAAGATGCCGCGGTTGCCCGTCTTGGTCAGCGGGTACGCTTTTCCGAGGAATTTCCACATGAAATCGGCGTTTTCCTGGGTTATCCTCTTGTGGATGTGCAGGGGTTTATTTGCTATCATGGCAGAAATTGCACCGTCCAGGGCCTTTGGAAGGCATATGGCGATGAGAATGCCGCCCAAAAGCGTTTTTCTCAGCTAAAAAAATGTCAGCGAATATATCGCAGACTTTGGAGCCAGGGGAGAAGCCTTGAACAGCTCACCGTGGCAGTATAATCGATTGAAAAGAGGTAATTTTTATGAGCAAAGTTGCAGTTGTGTATTGGTCCGGCACCGGTAACACCGAAGCCATGGCAAATCTAGTGGCTGAGGGGGCCAAGAATGTCGGCGCACAGGTAGATGTTTTTACTGCCGCTGAGTTTTCCGGTGGTATGATGGCAGATTATAACGCGGTGGCATTTGGCTGCCCTTCCATGGGTGCGGAGGAACTGGAATCCGATGAATTTGAACCCATGTTCAATGAGTGCCGTGGTAGCCTGGGCGGCAAGACCATCGGCCTGTTTGGTTCCTATGGCTGGGGCGACGGCGATTGGATGCGTACATGGGAAGAGACTTGCCGCCGGGACGGTGCAGTCCTTGTGTCCGACGGCGTGATCTGCTGCGGCGCGCCTGACGGGGAGGAAGATTCCTTCCGTGCCCTGGGTGGCGCATTGGCCTAAAAAATTTTTAACCCACCGAAATTTGAAAGTTTCGGTGGGTTTTTCATTTGATTTGCGTTGAAACTTCCAGTCTACTTTCCTCGAAAAAAGGCATATTAAAGCCGTGGGAAACGAAAGTGGAGAGGAAGAAAATATATGAAAAAGCGACTTTTTGGTCTAATGCTTGTTCTAATGCTGTATTTTCAGTTGGGCGTTTATGCTGCTGTGCCGGAAGAAGTGGTGGCGGTGGGAAAAGCGGTTGGTATCGACGTGAAATGCAGCGGATTGCTTGTGGTGGGGTTTGCGGAGGAGTCTCCCGCAAGGGACAGCGGGCTACATCGGGGAGATATCATTATCCGAGTGGACGGCGAGGATGTAAAGGAAGCCGGAGCATTGCGTGAGATGATCCAGGACAAATCTCAAGTGACCCTGACCGCTCTGCGGCAGGAAGAGGAACAGAGTTTTCTGGTGTATCTTCGGGAGACCGATGGGGTGGAGATGATCGGTGCAAACGTAAAATCTGAGATGGCGGGGATCGGAACCGTCACTTATTTTGACCCTGCTACCTCCGTGTTTGGTGCTTTGGGCCATGGTGTCACCGACGGAACAACGGCGAAGCTGTTTCCTGTGCGGGAGGGATTTATCTGCAAAGCCACCATTCTGACGGTGGAGAAGGGACGCTCCGGGGCGCCGGGGATGCTGCAGGGAGCCTTTGACAGCGGTGAAGTTTTAGGTCAGGTGACGAAAAATACACCCTACGGCATCTTTGGCACCATGATAAACCAGCCGGAAGGAGATCTGATGCCGGTAGCGGAAAAGTCTGAGGTACACACCGGTTCGGCGGAGGTGCTTTGCAACGTGGATGGGGACAAGGTGGAAAAGTTTTCGGTGGAGATCACCCGCATCTATCCCATGGAGGACGGCACCGGACGGGATATGATGCTGAAAGTGACGGATGAAAAATTGCTCGCCACCACCGGCGGAATCGTGCAGGGGATGAGCGGCAGTCCGATCATTCAGGACGGCAAGCTCATCGGCGCTGTGACGCACGTTCTTGTGAATGACCCAACAACGGGATACGGCATCTTCATCGAAAATATGTTAGACGCGGCATCATAAACAATAGGGAATCGGTATAATACCGATTCCCCATTGCTTATCAATCATTCGTATATTTAATTTGGATGCAGGGACGGATTGTAAAATCCGTGTGATAGCCGTTTCTTCCGTGAAATTGAATTCCGCCCGGATAGAATACTGCTTTCGGATAAATGCTTCCGCCCTGGTAACCATATGCGTTTTCTTCTGGTAAAAGCCACCAACTGGTATAGTCTCTTCCTTCGTCCCCCCATCCCAGACTGGCTCCATTTTGGGTGGCATAGGGAGTGGGTTTTGCTTTTCTTTGATA
>CAZEPQ010000161.1:595-4019 GCA_964514175.1 uncultured Oscillospiraceae bacterium | reverse complement strand
AATCAATGGTAATCTTCTGTCCCATGGTCCAGGTGGGATGTTTAAATGCGTCCGCCTTTTTTATACTTTCCAATTCCTCAAATTTCTTACCATAGAAGGGACCGCCGGAGGCTGTCAAAATCAACCGTTTGATCTCTCCCCGATCCTGGCATCCCATAAGGCACTGAAAAATGGCGCTATGTTCGGAATCCACAGGCACAATCTGGGTGCCATACTTTTCCGCAGCCTCCATCACCAGCTCGCCGGCACAAACCAGGGTCTCCTTATTTGCAAGGCCGATCCGTTTTTTCTTTTCAATGGCTGCCAGCGTGGGTTTCAGGCCCACCATACCCATGACAGCGGTAATGACCGTCTCCGCCTCCTCCATGGTGGCGGCGGCAATGAGGCCCTCCATGCCGTGCATGACTTTGATATCCAGGTCAGAAAGACGGTTTTTCAGTTCCTCTGCCGCTTCCCCGCTGCCCATGACACATAGACGGGGCAGGAATTTTCTGGCCTGTGCTTCGATCCGATCCACGTTCTCATTTGCAGTCAGCGCACAGACCTTGGCCCCCAAATGCTCCGCCACAGACAGTGTCTGACGGCCAATGGAGCCTGTACTTCCCAAAATAGATATAGTCCCGATTTTCATAGTTATGACTTCCTTTTATCCAAAACAGGCCGAAGGGCTTTGCCCCCGGCCTATTTTTTCTTAAGATAATACCGGCAGCAGGGCCAGCAGTAGTTCCACAATGGGTGCAGCAAAGATCACGCTGTCGAAACGATCCAGCACACCGCCATGGGCACGGAACAGAGTGCCATAGTCCTTGATGCCGTGCTCACGCTTAATCATAGAGAACGAAAGGTCTCCTATGATGGACACGGCAGAGCCTACCAGACCATATACCACACCATAGAGATAGTTGAAGCAAAGACCAAAGGCAAACTGCATCACAAGGCCATAGATCACCATGCCCAGAATACCCGCCGCAAAGCAACCAAATACACCCTCAACGGTCTTCTTGGGGCTCAGCACAGGCGCCAGCTTATGTTTGCCGAAAAACATACCAGCAAAGTAGCCGCCGGAATCAGAAATAAAGGGGATCAGAATGGGAACCAGTACAAGATGCCGTCCAAAATCCCCCATCAGGATCCGCAGAATGCCGGAAAGGCACAGAGGAATCGCCACCCCGGCAAACAGGGCAGACAGCACTCCATAAAACTTCACATCCGGATAAGCCGCCAGCGCTTCGCAGAACAGCAGCAGGGCAAATACCACCACACCGACCACAAACAGTCTCACAGGGCAGCCCACATAGCTCCAAAGCACCACAAGGCAGGCAAAAATCATGCTGTAGATCACCATACGCTTATGGGTCAGGATGCCGGTGGTTTTCAGAAGTTCATTGGCTGCGATGGCACACAGTGCGGCCATTGCCACTGCTGTCACCGCAGGAGGGCACAGCAACAGGATCACCAGCAGCAGCGGAATACCCACCGCTGCCACAAGCAGACGAGATTTCATAGATCAGATTCCTCCAAATCGACGATTACGGGCCTGGAACGCCTCAATGGCCTTGTCCAGTTCCCCTTCATCAAAGTCCGGCCACATTACATCGGTATAGTAAAATTCCGCATAGGCGGCCTGCCACAGCAGGAAATTGGAGATACGCATCTCCCCACCGGGCCGAATGATCAGGTCAGGGTCCGGGATATTCCCGGAATAGAGCAGTTGGGAGAATTCCTCCTCCGTCAGACTCTCCGGGTCGGTACCGGTTTCCTGACAATATTGGGCCCACTTCTTCGCGCCCCGCAGTATCTCATCCCGTGAACCATAGTTGATGCACATGTTTACCTGGGAATCGGTAAACTCCTCGGATTCCCGGCTGGCCTCCTCCGCAAGCTGCTGAAGCTCGGGGCTCAGTGCGCTGAGATCACCGAAGAAGCAAATGCGGACATGGTTTTTCTGCATGTCCCGAATGGCCTCCATAAGATAGTCCTTCATCAGGGACATGATCTTGGTGACCTCTTCCTGAGGCCGTTTCCAGTTCTCCGTGGAGAAGGCGTATACCGTCAAGTACTTTACCCCCACCTCACGGCAGTACAGGGCAATTTTACGAAAAGTCTCCGCTCCTGCCGCATGGCCCGCCGTTCTGGGCAGAAGCCGCCGGGTGGCCCAGCGTCCGTTTCCATCCATGATAATGGCAATGTGCTGCGGCACCGGTAACTTTTCGTCTGTTTTCTTAAAAAGCGCCATAGAATTCCTTTCTTTTGCCGAAGTCATAAAGTTTGAGAAAGGGTCGCCCCTTTCCCAAACCCGATTCAAGCAAATTAAAGCTCCATCAGTTCCTTTTCCTTCTTAGCAACCGCAGCGTCAACCTTCTTGATGTAGTCGTCGGTGACCTTCTGCAGGTCCTTTTCGGCGGTCTTCTGATCGTCCTCGGTGATCTCGGACTTCTTCTTCATGGCCTTGATGGCATCCATGGCGTCACGGCGAATGTTGCGGATGGCAACCTTGCTCTCTTCGCCGTACTTCTTAACCTGCTTGCTCAGGTCCTTACGACGCTCCTCAGTGAGCTGAGGGAACACCAGACGGATGATACGACCGTCGTTTTGGGGATTGATGCCCAGATCGCTGATCTGAATAGCCTTCTCGATGGGCTTCAGTAGGGTCTTGTCCCAGGGCTCGATGACCAGAGTTCTGGGGTCGGGAGAGGTGATGGAGCCCACCTGATTGATGGGGGTATCCTGACCATAGTATTCAACGGAAATACGGTCCAGAACACCGGCATTCGCACGGCCGGCACGGACAGAGGCGAACTGTGCGGACAGGACCTCCAGGGTCTTATCCATCTTGGTGGAATAGGGCTTCATATCAACTTTCATTGTGGTTCCTCCTAATAATAAATTTGGAATCAGCCGTGGACATAGGTGCCGATATTCTCACCCATGACAGCCTTGAGAATGTTTTCAGGTTCCTTCAGCGCAAAGACGAACACAGGGATGTTGTTGTCCATGCAGAGGCTGGTAGCAGTGGTATCCATGACCTGGAGCTGCTGAGCAAGCACCTCGGCGTAAGTAATGTCATCGTACTTCTTGGCATCGGGATTCTTTGCGGGATCGGAATCGTACACGCCATCAATGTTCTTTGCCAGCAGGATCACGTCTGCGTCGATCTCAGCAGCACGGAGGGCAGCGCCGGTATCCGTGGAGAAATAGGGGTTTCCGGTACCGCAGCCGAAGATCACAACACGGCCCTTGTCCAGATGGCGGCAGGCCTTGGAACGGATATAGGGCTCGGCAATGGCACGCATCTCAATGGCGGTCTGCACCCGAACCTCCACTTCCCGCTGCTCCAGGCAATCAGCAATTGCCAGAGCATTGATGGAGGTTGCCAGCATGCCCATATGGTCGGCCCGGACACGCTGCATACGGTCCCCGCCAT
>CAZEPQ010000161.1:0-585 GCA_964514175.1 uncultured Oscillospiraceae bacterium | reverse complement strand
GCCATCCTTCAGGCCACGCCAGAAGGTGCCACCGCCCACGACGATGCCAACCTGAACACCTGCTTCCACACACTGCTTAACAACATCGCAGACCTTACCGATGACGTCAAAGTCCAGGCCCCGCTTGGCGTCGCCGGCAAGAGCCTCGCCGCTGATTTTCAGCAGCACCCGTTTATACTGCGGTACATTCATAGTTTCATTTCTCCTTTATTTTTGCACTGCGGCCCCAATTGCCGCAGCATAAAGTTTCTCCCCCTATTCTACCCTACTTTTCCTCAGAAGGAAAGAGGAAATTTGTAAAAATACTGTTTCCATGCAAAAAATCCCGAAAAATCCACAGCCTTCAAACGGGAATTTTCTCAGTTTTTCCAAAGATATGAGAAGATATCAGAAAATAATTGAAAAAGACGCTAAAACAGGGTATAATATATCGACTATATAGAGACATAAGGAAAGGATGTTTTTCGTATGCCCGAAATCATCGAGGAATCCCGTAATTTTATACACAACTTCATCGAGCAGGACATCGCCCAGGGTGGTCAGTATGAAGGCATGACCGTCCACACCCGTTTCCCCCCAGAGCCC
>CAZEPQ010000160.1:0-4044 GCA_964514175.1 uncultured Oscillospiraceae bacterium | reverse complement strand
GCACGTAATTGTCGGTCAGATATTCGGCCCCGAGAAGCTGGAAGAGAACTTCAACACTCTGGTTCAGGCTATCATCAAGGCTAAGCCCGCCGCTGCTAAGGGCCAGTATATCAAGTCCTGCGTGGTTGCTTCCACCATGGGCCCTGGTATCAAGGTCAACACCTCTAAGTTCTAATTAAAACTTAGAAAATTCGAAAATTTGTGCTTGACAGGCAGTATCCTGTCTGATATAATACTAGATGCTGCCAGAGACAGCAGGAGGCATTTGCCATAAGACCTGCCGAGGAAGCACAAGAGATTTTATTGCGTCTTATTGTGTCCTCGTACCCCTCTGGTACGAGGACATTTTTTCTGGAGGTGACATACAACATGCCTAACGCTAAGGTTCTTGAAGCAAAAAAGGCCACCGTGGCTGCCCTGTCTGAGCAGATCAAGGGCGCTTCCGCTGGTATTTTTGTAGATTACAAGGGTATCACCGTTGAGCAGGACACCAAGCTCCGTAACGAGTTCCGTGCTGCTGGCGTTTCTTACTCCGTTGTTAAGAACACCCTGACCCGTCTGGCTGCCCGTGAGAACGGCTACGACTTTGACGAGGTTCTCAACGGCACCACCGCTTTCGCCGTTTCCAACGACGATCCCATCGCTCCCGCTCGTATCGTGAGCCAGTTTGCAAAGCAGAACAAGGTCCTTGCCATCAAGGGCGGCTTTGTTGAAGGTAAGATTGTTTCCGTCGAAGAGCTCAACGCTTTCGGCGAGCTGACTTCCAAGAACGACCTGGTCGCTCAGGTTCTTGGCACCCTGCTTGCACCCATCAGTTCCCTGGCCTTCGTGCTGGACCAGATCCGTATTCAGAAGGAAGGCCCCGCCGAAGAAGCAGCTCCCGCTGCAGAATAACAACTACTATATTATTCTTTAATGGAGGAAATTACAATGGCTAGTGAAAAGATTACTGCTATGATTGAAGAAGTTAAGACTCTCTCCGTGCTGGAGCTGGCTGAGCTGGTTCACGCTCTGGAAGAGGAATTCGGCGTTTCCGCCGCTGCCGCTGCTGCTCCCGCCGCTGGCGCTGCTGCTGCTGCTCCCGCTGAGGAAGAGAAGACCGAGTTCGACGTCGTCCTGAAGGAGATCGGCACCAACAAGATCGGTGTCATCAAGGTTGTCCGCGAAGTTACCGGTCTCGGCCTGAAGGAAGCTAAGGCTCTGGTTGACGGCGCTCCCGCTACCGTGAAGGAAGCCGTTGCTAAGGCTGACGCTGAGGCTATGATCGAGAAGTTCAAGGAAGCTGGCGCTACCTGCGAAATGAAGTAATTTTAACTTCTCCAAATCACCGTTCCGAAAGGAGCGGTGATTTTTTATTTCCCCCGCACTTTTTCCTTGCACCACTTCCCTGCCCATGCTATACTTCTATCTAAGGAGTGTGACATATGGAAAACACAAATCATTCTTCGATCCGCGCAACCACCGGAATCATCCTGCTGCTTTTGGCAGCGCTGATCGTCCTGGGCTGCGTAACCATAAAGGCCGTCGGTACCAGAAACGAGATTCAGGATGCCGTTACGGAGCTTTGCACCAATTCAATGCTGGATATTGAACTAAATCTCCGGCAGGGGGACGATATCTCTCCGGAATATCTTTACCGGTTCCATGAGATCACCCAGGTCTACCCCGAAACCTACTATGCCCTTCTATCCGAAACCCTTCTGGTTCTGGCTGATTCGCAGCTTTCTTCCCAGCTTTCCCAGTCCCAACGGGATGAATTGGCAGGCTGCGTCGTTATGGCCTACGATGTTAATCTCAGCAGCGAAAAATGGGATGCTTTGCTCTATCAAATCGAGAACATTTTGGCCCCTTATATGTACCTATAAAAGTTGATCGGCGCTTCCGGTTTGGAAGCGCCGATTTTTTACAACTTATTCATGGGGATATCGTCCAGATTTACATCCTTTTCCGTAGAAATTCCCTTGAAATTCAATTCCGCAAAGCCGGGATAGGTAATGGTCAGGTCGTACTTCCCTACCTTCAGATCCTTGAACCAGAAATCGCCATAGCTGTCGGTCTCCGTGGTCCAGGTATTGGTTCCGTCAGTAAGGGTACAGGTTCCGCCGATGATAACCTCCTTTTTGATGGGGTCATAGACGGTACCGGCAATGAACTTTCCGGGAATATTTTTATAGTAGACCTTTGCGCCTACCCCTTCCACCAGCGGCTTGGCATCGCCCACTTCGCTCTCGTCCACCCACCGCAGGGCATCCGTGGGACATGCGTCCACACAGCGGGGCATCTGATCCGTATGATCCAGCAGATGGGCACAGCCGGTACACTTCTGAGCAATGCCGGAGACGGGATTCATGTAGATCACATCGTCGTAGTAGCAGGCCTCCTTGCACTTGCCGCAGCCAGTGCATTTCTCCGGGTCAATGATGACAAGGCCATCTTCCCGGCGATGGATTGCTCCCTCGGGACAGGCCTCCAGGCAGGCAGCCTTTTCGCAGTGGTTGCACATACCGGTGATATAATGGATCTTTACCTTGGGAATGGTGCCACAAACATTTTCATGGACCTTGCACCAGAACTGGCCGGTCTTGGGCTGGGGCGCCGCATAGGGACGCCAGTCATTTTCGCAGTGTTCGTCCTTGCAGGACAACTGACAGTTGAAGCAGCCGGAGCACCGGGCCACGTCAACCAGGAATACCTTGCCCATTATTCTGCCTCCTTTTCATCCACAAGCCAACCAGCAAGGCATACACCGGCATCCGGGTCCACCTTACGGGCAAAGGCCTCGGGATAGTCTCTCTTCCACTGCTCCATTTCCTCGTCTGTCACCTTCTGAACCTCCGCCAGGAATCCGGAAACAGCCATGCCTGTGGCATTTTTCGAGGTGGTAGCTGTGGGTGTAATGGTATTGATGGCGCCGCCCCGATCCAGCCAGCCCGGAATGATGGGGTCCAGACGGGCGCCGTGGTCCACATAGCAGACAGAAGGCATTACACGCTCGGTGACATAGGCGCCGCAAAGCACAACACCCCGCTCGTTAAACACCTTGACGATATCCCCATGCTTAATTCCGCGTTTTTCCGCTTCGCTGGTGTGGATCCAACAGGGCTCATACTGATAGCCGTCCTTGCCCCGGACCTTCATGGTTTCCACTTCCCGGTTCCAGATGATATCGTCGCACTGGGCATGCATACGCCAGCGGCCATGGTTGGACATACAAAGCATAGGATATTTTTTTGCTCTTTCGCTGGAAAGCCGCTCGTCATGGCTTTCACTCTTTTCGATCCAATGGGGCACCGCGGGGCGCTCGGGATCGTTTGGGGTATATTGGGCAATCTCGGTGGAGTAGTATTCCAGCTTGCCGGTGGGGGTAGTGAGAGGATGATTCTCCGGGTCCTGATAGAAATCATAAAGTCCGGCGGGAATCTTCTCCACTTCCTCCTGCTCCTTGCAAGGCACCACAAAGATCTTACGCTGCTGGAATTCCTCCCAGGTCATATAATCCTCACAGCCCGTAGCCTTATAGAAGAAACGGACACGCTCCTCCTCGGACATATCATCGGTGTAGGCCTTATAATACTCCGGTCCCAGCTTTTCGGCCACCTTGGCGCAGACATCAAAGTCGGAAACAGACTCCCCGACAGGGGGACAGCAGGGATGCTCCAGATAAATGGAGGTAAAACCGCCGGAGGACATGTCGTTGCCCAGGTCATGCATCTCATGCTTAGTGACCACAGGGAAGATGATATCCGCAAAGTAGCAGTCGTTTTCCAGCCAAGGATGCTGTGCCACGATGCATTCGATGGAAGAATCCTGATATGCCTTCATGGTCAGATTGCCGTCGTTCCAGCAGGTAACCTGACAGGGTGCGTCGGTCCAGATCATGTGGACCCGACTCATACCGTCTCTGGGATACTTCATCTCCTGGAACTGGTACTGCTGTGTGGGATGGCGGTAATTGTCCCCAATGGGCTGCTGGGAGGAGGAGAAGCACTGCAAGCCCCGCCACTCCGCGTGCCCATCCAGAATAGCCTTGTGAATATGGCAGCG
>CAZEPQ010000159.1:0-4087 GCA_964514175.1 uncultured Oscillospiraceae bacterium | reverse complement strand
CCGACCCTGTCTAAGGATATCGTTTCACTTCTGCCGGGGGTCCGTCTGTTCAGCGTCAGCCTTCCCGGGCTGATTCCCTGAGGAGATATCAGACCTTACGGTTTACAAAGGGGATAATCCTATGGATCTGGTTTTGTTTTCCGGCTATGCGCGGCTGCCCTCCAACACCACCGCCCAGAAGTTCTATGAAGAGCTTGCAATGGTGGCGGTGATCGATATGAATACCGGCGTGATCCACAACGTGGAGTGTACCATGGTGACTGGTCTGGCAAAGGATTTTGTCAGAGAGATCATCGTTGGCTACGATATGAACCGGGGCGTGGATGACCTGCTGAAAAAGCTGGAGTATAAGTATCAGGGGCATCTGAAAAAGGCGCTGGCCAGCGCTATGAAGATGATCGGCACCCAGTATGCGGAGCTGGTCAACAACAAAGAAAAGTAAACAGGTAAGCTGTTTTGGCGAATATCGGCTGCTTTCTCAGCAGTTGATCCCTTGCCCAAAAGCCGGCTGGCCCCAGGGAGTTTTCCTTGGGGCTGGTCGGCATTGTTTTTTTATCCGAAGGTAAACGAGGGAGATGACGCCGCAAACCGAAATGGGTTGTGTGTGCGTTTGCTTTTGTGCTGAAAATCGAATGTGGAGCCTGATATAGGTTTCAAATGAATTTTATTTGTAAGGAAGCCGCGATTTCTCGTGGCAACATATAGAAAAGGAGTATCTTAATTATGAATCTACAGATACTGATCGTGATCCTCTACTTTGTGGTCACGATGGTCATTGGTGTTCTTGCGTCCCGCAAGACAAAATCCTCCGATTCCTTCCTGGGAAGCGGTATGGGTGTCTTTGCCATTGTCTGCGTTGCATGTGGTCAGTGGCTGGGCGGCACTGCCACTACCGGCTGTGCCGAGTACGGCTTCACCTCCGGTATTTCCGGCTGGTGGTATACCATCGCCAACGGCCTTGGTATGCTGATGATGGGTCTGTTCTTTGCGTCCCGTTACCGTAAGTATGACACGGTTACCATTCCCGGCATCATTGAGAAGGTCGTCGGTCCCAAGTCCCGCACCGTGTGCAGCATTCTGCTGATTTTTGTTATGCTGGCCGTGGGGCTGAGCCAGATGATCGCTGCCGGTAAGCTGGGCGAGAGCTTGCTGGGCATTGATTTCAGCATTTCCTGCTGTATCTTTGCGGTAATATTTATTGCCTATACCATGTCCGGCGGTATGGATTCCGTCGAGGCCACCAATAAGCTCCATATCGGCGTCATGTACTTCGGCATTATCCTGGCTGTGATCCTTGCAGTTGTGGAGTGCGGCGGCTGGGATGGCTTCACCTCCGGCCTCAATGCCATTGACGAGGTGGAAGGTACCAACCACTTCAGCATGATGGGCGTTGGCATTTCCAAGGTTTCCTCCTGGATCATTGCTTCCGTCCTTTCCGCAGGTGCCGCACAGGCCAGCATTCAGCCTGTCCTGGCAGCCAAGGATCCCGCCACCGCAAAGAAGGCCTGCCTGATTTCCGTGCTGGTGGTAGCGCCCTTCGGCTTCTTCACCACCATGCTTGGCATGGCTTCCCGCGTTATCAGCGAAAACGGTGCTCTGCTGAACGCCGCCGGTGTTAACGTCACCGATCCCAAGCTGGCCTTCACCACCCTGATTATGAACTTCTCTCCTGTGGTCAGCGGCATCATCCTGGCCTCCATCCTGGCGGCTGTCCTGTCCACTATTTCTCCCATCATTCTGGCTGCTGCCACCATGTTCACCAAGGATCTGTATGAGAAGAAGCTCAATCCCAACGCCACCGACAAGCAGCTTGTTTTCAGCAGCCGTATTGCTACCGCCATTTCCGGCGTGATCTGCTGCATCGCTGCCATTGCGCTGGTAAACTCCTCCGCTGTTCTGGATCTGGTTTATGCCGCATATACCCTTCGCGGCGTGCTGTTCATTGTCATTCTATTCGGTATGTACTGGAAGCACACCTCTGAGAAGGGCGTCTGCCTGTCCGTTGTAATCACTTTCGTGGTTTGTGTGGGCTATGTTGCTGCCAAGCTGGTTCTTGGTCACTATCCCATTATGATCGGCAGCTTTGCCATCTCCGAGACCTATCTGGGCGTTGTGGTCGCTTGCCTTTGCATTGCGATTCTCAGCAAGATCTTTAAGCAGACCGACATCGAAAAGGCTGCACGGGCACAGCGGGTTTAAGTTATTCCCAATATAGTTTATGAGAGCGGCTCCGAAAGGGGCTGCTCTTTAAATTACTTGATGGTTACAACGATTTGTTGTATACTATCCCTGAGAGGTGAGCAATGTGATCAATGAGACATCCATCAAATGTTTCCTGGTACTGTGTGAGACATTGAGCTTCACGGAGACCGCCAGAGTATTATATATGACCCAGCAGTCGGTCAGTAAGTATATTGCTAAACTGGAGGAGGATCTGGGCTTTCCACTGTTCCTTCGCACCCACCATTATGTCAATATGACCAAGGCGGGGGAGAACTTCTATCGGCTGTTTTCCGGCTTTCAGGAGGAATATCATACGGTGCTGGAGGATACCAGACAATATTATAATGATATCCGTAATTCTCTGCACATTGGCTACCTGGAATGGCTGGATCTGTCCACTGGCATCGGCAAGGCCCTCAAAGAGATGAAAGAGGAGAGTCCCGAACTGGAATTTCAGGGCGAACGGCATCCCCAGTATGAGCTGAACGAGCTGTTTTTAAATCGCAAGCTGGATCTCATTATCACCTATCGGGAATTCGCGCCCAAGGAGCAGGGGGTAAAAAGCTTAAAGGTGCTGGATACGCCGCTGGTGCTGCTGGTGAATCCGGACCATCCCAAGGCGGTGGAAGGGGCCACCGTGGAGGATTTCAAGGGGGAGCCATTTATTAAGGCTGCCGCATCCAGCGAGACCTTGTCCGAGAGCAAGGCCAGAGCCAGACGGCAGTGCCGGGAGCTGGACTTCCACCCCTCTAAGATCATTATTTCCCCCAATCTGGAATCTGCCTATATGGCGGTGGAGCTGGGGCAGGGCGTCATGGTGTCCACCATGCTCAGCCGTGTGACCCTGGGCAACCACCTGAAATATTACCCCGTGGGTACCAACGAAGAGCTGCTGTGCTTCTGGTATGAGCAGCAGGAAAACCCTGAAGTGAGCCGGTTTGCACAGTGTTTGGGCCGGGTACATCAGAAAGAAGAGAAGCACGAACCGGAAACCTGAGTTTCGGGTTCGTGCTTTTTTAGGGTGTGTTAGGAACAGGCATACGGTCACGGATGACTGCCACATGGTAGGTGTAGTTCAGGACAAGTTCCAAAGACATGGGACGGTTCGCGGTCTTCTCCGCTCACAGCCATTTTAACCGTTCCCAGTCTTCTCTCACACCTTACAAAATCCAGGGTGATTTTCAAGACATAGAACCGTCCACTGTTCTCGCTCACTCAAATACCTGGTAACTAACTCCGTTTACTGTTAAACAATAGTTGCTATCTGGTTGTTCGACATAAGCATAATATGAAATTTCCAACATGTCATCGTTCTCTGATGGGACGGAATAAAAAACAGAATTTAGATTGTCGTGTAATTCATCAATTTCTTCTGTGTTGGATTCCACACATATGTAACAATCACCGCTTTTTCTATGCTCATAAATGATGAACGTAACTGTTGGCATCATAACGTAATCGATTTTTGAATTAAATCCGACACAAACACCCCATTGGTTTTCTTTCTTAGGAACGATTTCATGATTCCTAATTGACTCTGACTCATCCGCAACAACAAAAACTGTATTCTGTCCTTCCATGATCAACTGTATATCACCAGAATAAGAGTAGTAATACGCACTCTCCGGGGATGAGAACGATAAAAAAGCACTTTCAATGGGATACACACAAGATAACATCATCAGTCCTCCCATTATAATTAGTGCAAAAATCCTAGCTTGCTTCTTATTGTCGATTCTGGATTTTGTAATCACAATTGATATAATGCACAGAATTACACCTGCAATAATAACTCGAATTAGACCCAATTTCATATTAATCAACCATTCGGCCGCTATGCGTCCGCACAAATAGGGATGAAAGA
>CAZEPQ010000158.1:0-4152 GCA_964514175.1 uncultured Oscillospiraceae bacterium | reverse complement strand
ACCGTACGCACGGTGGTGTGAGAGGACGGGGCTAACCGCCCCTCCTACTCGATTTATGCTAAAATATAGATGGAGGTGGTAATAGTGAGAAAAGGGCAAACATAGCGAGTATGGACACCGGAGCAGAAGTCAGAGATTGTACATAAGCATCTGGATGATCATATCTCAGTACGAACACTGGAAAGAGAATACACTGCAGATAGAAGTATGATTTGCCGGTGGGTGAAGGAGTATATTGCAGAGGGTGAAGCTGTGCTTGCCGTGTAGGAATGCCACTTTTTGCACTGGTTGTACAAATATCATAAAACATGCTATAATATTTGCAAAAAGTGCGCTGAAGGGAGGTTGAAACATGGAACACAGTCACGAAAAACGGGGATACCTTTTGGAGGACTTTCGGCTGTTCCATCTGCGAGATGCCCAGGGAGCCAAGATGGACTATCATTATCACGAATTTTATAAGCTTCTGTTTCTGGTCTCCGGCAGCGGCGGTTATGCGGTGGAGGGGGAACGGTATCTCCTACAGCCCGGAGATGTGGTTCTGGTGGGCCGCCATTGCGTCCACAGGCCGGAATTTGAGCCGGGGAATCCTTATGAACGTATCATTATCTATATTTCCCCCGACTTTTTGGAGCGTAATTCCACAGAAAAATGCGCCCTGGAAGCCTGCTTTGTCGGGGAAAAGAACTGCGTGCTGCGGCCGAAGGAAGGCCAGTGGCAGCGGCTGATGGAAATTGTCTCGGAATTGGAGCGGGAAATGTCCGGGGAGGACTACGGGCGGGAAGTTTTGAGCGGCTGCCTGCTGCTTCGGCTACTGGTAGAGCTGGGGCGGGACATGCGGCAGGAGGTGCAACGCCCTGCGCCCATGGAACCAAAGGACAAGCGGATTTTGGAAATGATCCGCTATCTGGATCAGCATCTGACGGAGGAAATCTCCATTGAAGATCTGGCGGGCAGATTTTATCTCAGCAAATTTCATATGATGCGAAAATTCCGGCAGGAGACCGGTACCACCATCCATGCCTATCTCTCTGAACGCCGGCTTTTGCTGGCTAGGGATCAGATCGCCCGGGGCATGGCTGCCACGGAGGCCTGCTTCCACTGCGGATTTTGCAGCTATTCTGCCTTTTCCAGAGCCTATGCAAAGAGGTTCGGAGCTACCCCCACAGGAAGGGCGGATCGATCCGGCAGCAGAGAGGAAACCTATGAATGAGAATATGTTTGGGAGGAAACAGAACAATCTGAAACCTTCGGATTCTAAAGAAATCGTTTACAGCCTTTTAAAAGCTGTGGTATAATGAACATGATATTCGTGAAAGGGGAGACCTTCTATGGCAAAATCCACCCGCTATGCGGCGCTGACACAGCCGCTGAAACTGAGAAACAAAGTTATGAAATCCCGGTTTGTCTATCCTGTAGCCCAGCCTCACTTCCTGCAGGCCAACGAGACCTATCCGGGCGACGCAATTATTGAATACTACAAGGGCCGTGCCAGAAACGGCACAGCGCTGATCCTGATGCATGATCTGACCAACCTGGATCAGCGGTATATGGGGGACAATGATACTGGCCATTTCGCCATGTATGACATTGACGACAAGGGCGCTCAGAACGGCTTCACCCAGTTTGCGGAGTATATGCATATGATGGGGACGCTGGTATGTCCCGAGCTGATGCTGGACAACCGTATGCCGCTGCAGGTCAATGATCCCGATGTGCCCAATCCCAACGGGGAGGGGCCTAATCCCTTTATGATGATGATGATGGGCATGGGCGGCGGCGATCCCAATGACGATGATCAGCCTCCCATGAAGCCCATGCACATGGGGCCCGGCATGGAGACCCCTGAGAATCCCTTGAAGGAGCTGATCGACGGCGCTCCCGGCTGGCCCAAGAAGTATAAGAAGCCCGGTGGTGGCTTTATTGCTGGCGCACCCGGATCCGCTCCCAAGGATTGCCCCCAGATCAAGGGCGATTTGATGGAATACTACATTCAGGCCATGATCGAGCATGCAAAGACCTATCAGAATCTGAATTTTGACGGCGGCTTTGTGGAGTTTGCGGCCCACAACTTTATGCTGGGCAAGTTCTTCTATCCCAGCATGAACTGGCGCACCGACGAGTACGGCGGCTCTCTGGAAAACCGCTGCCGCTTCCCCCTGGAAGTGTTGCGCCGCCTGAGAGAAGCACTGGGTGATGAATTTATCATTGCCATCGGCTGCCCCGCCACCTCCGAGGACTTCCCGGAAGAGGATCTTGTCTGGTTCCTGAAGCAGGCTGAACAGTATGCGGACATCATGCAGCTTCGCCACAGCCACCCGGACCACGAGCGTTACGAGGTCTGCACCGCCGCAGAGCAGTCTGCCCGCCTGAAGGCTGCCGGTGTTAAGATTCCCATTGTGGTAGCTACATATTATAAGGACCTGGACAACCTGAACAAGATCATTGACGAGGGCAAGGTTGACGGCGTTGCTCCCGGTCATCTGATGATTTGCAACGAGGATATGGGCGACATTCTCCGGGATGGCAACGGCGAGGACCTGAACCCTTGCATCGAGTGCCATATCTGCCGCGGATCTTCCTCTACCAGCGACTGGATGAGCCACTGTACCATTAACCCCCTTATCGGCATGGAGCATCAGGCCTGGAGATTTATCAAGCCTGTTACCAATCTGAAAAAGGTTGCAGTGATCGGCGGCGGTCCCGGCGGTATGAAGTGCGCCATGTGGCTCAAGGAGCGGGGCCATACTCCCGTGATCTTCGAGGCCACCGACGAACTGGGCGGTCAGATTAAGTCTGCCAACTATCCCGAGTTTAAGTGGGAACTGAAGCGTTATCTGGACTTCCTGAAGAACCAGATGGTTCGCAAGGAGATTGAGGTTCGCATGAACACCTACGCCACCCCAGAAATGATCGAGGCCGAGGGCTTCGACGCTGTGGTGGTTGCCATTGGCGGTCATTGCCAGAAGCCCAAGGTGGAGGGCGCTGAAAATTGCAAGTGGGATGTGACCAACATCTACGGCCATGAGCAGGAGCTGGGCAAGAAGATCGTGGTCATCGGCGGCAACTCTACCTCTGCCGAAGCAGCCTGCTATCTGGCAGAATGCGGCCATGAGGTGGTGGAGCTGAGCCGCTCCGGCCGCTTCGCCTCCGACCTGAACCCCATCCGTATGGTGGGTTACATGAATACCAAGCTCCGCAAGTGCGGTGTTAAGACCAAACCTCAGTGTACTACATTGAAGATTGAGGACGGCAAGGTCACCTATCAGAACTATAAGGGAGACATTAAGACCATTGAGTGCGATGATGTGGTGGTCAACGGTGGTATTGTGCCGGATCACAGTGCCTCCGCAGCCTTTGTGGGCTGCGCCCGTGAATACTATGTCATTGGTGATGCCCGCCAGCCCGGTACCATGCGTCATGCCATCCGGGATGCCTTCTCCGTGGCACATCAGATCTAAAATGAGATAAAAACCTCCCCGGAAATGGCAGGAACCGTTTCCGGGGAGGTTTTATATACGCAGGAACACTTGCCCCTCCCTTGGAAGAGGTGCCTTTGCGTAGCGAATGACGGAGAGGGGCTACCGCAGTACGTTTTCGCCGAAATCGTTCCGTTATGGTACTGCAGCCCGCCCTACGCCAAGGCAGCCAGCGAATGCGTACCTGTAGGGCGGCTTGCCCTCAAGCCGCCGTGCCGCAGTACGTTTTCGCCGCAAGCCTGTTATTATCGAACTGCTTCCTGCATCCATCCTCAGTCAGCTTCGCTGACAGCTCCTTCACCAAGGAGCTTATGGCGCTCCCGCACCGGTACGGGCGTATCAATATGGCCGAAGCTAAAAAAGTAACAAAAAAATCACAAAAAATTGCATAAAAAAGCCGCAGACGCTTGACAAATGAAAGCGTTTGCGGTAATATAACTATCTAGTATGCCATAATGCGGGTAGTGCGCACAGGTATTGATTCTGCCAGTATCTTACCACAATATGTTGATTTCCGCAAGAGGCATTTTTGATTTGTAACAACTATGCCGGGTGTGTCAAATGACACGCCGGAGATTTTCCCGGCTTGCCGGGTAAGAAAGGTCGTGTGATGTCAAGTGGCAATGGTCAAAGACAAGTACTATGGCAAAACCCTCAGAAAGTCTTATCAGAA
>CAZEPQ010000157.1:0-4171 GCA_964514175.1 uncultured Oscillospiraceae bacterium | reverse complement strand
CCTGCGTCCTGAAGAAGGAGAAGAACGGCTTCATCGCCAACCGCCTGATGCACGCTCTGTGGCGTGAAGAGATCGCTCTGGTCACCGAGGGTGTCTGCACCATGGCTGACGCCGACGACGCTTGGACCTTCGGCCCCGGCATCCGTCTTGCTGCTTTCGGCCCCGCTATGAACTATGAGCTGGGCGGCGGCGACCTGGGCCTCAAGGGCTGCGCCATCAAGTTCGGCGCTATGACCGACGCTGTCTTCGCTGACATCTCCGACATGAAGGCTGTCCCCTCCACTTGGGCTGACCAGTCTGGCGACGAGATCGGCCCCCTGATGGAAGCTTTCCCCAAGGCTATCGGCAACACCAAGCCCGAAATCGCTTCCTTCCGTGACAACCTGATCATCAACGTGCTGAAGATGCACGAGAGAATGTAATTCCATTACATATCCCTGATACAGAATTCATCCCCGGGTTTTTCCCGGGGATGTTTTTATTTGCGGATGGCCACGCATACAGTTGCCTTTTCCCCATTGCAGTGCTATAATAATTTTGCGTTCTAAATGAAAACGGAGGTATAATTATGGCATCCAAATCCTTCATCAACGATCTTACAGAGGGCTCGGTGGCAAAGAAGCTCTTTTATTTTGCAGTTCCCTTTATGCTGTCCAATCTGCTGCAAACCCTGTACAACCTGGTAGACATGGCTGTGGTGGGCCATTATATGGGGTCCGCCGGTCTCTCCGCCGTATCCGTGGGCGGACGGCTTGTGGAGCTGCTGACATTTCTCTGCGTGGGCTTCTGCACCGGCGGTCAGATCTTGCTGAGTCAGCAGGTAGGCGCCAAGAAATACAAGGACATGCAGAAAACCATCGGTACCCTCTTTACCTTGTCCATGCTGCTGGCAGTGGTGCTGGGCCTGCTGTCCATTATTTTTCACCGGCAGCTACTGACCCTGCTGAATACACCTGAGGCAGCCTTTGAGGAAGCCGCCGCCTATATGGTCATCTGCAATTGTGGCTGTATCTTTATTTTCGGCTACAACGCCCTTTGTTCCATTCTGCGGGGCATGGGTGATTCCAAGCGGCCCCTAATATTCGTTGCCATTGCCTCCGTGGTCAACCTGATCCTGGACCTAGTGCTGGTGGCCGGATTTGGAATGGGTGCCGCAGGCGCAGCCCTGGCCACCGTGGCCTCCCAAGCCCTGTCCTTTATCTCCGCCCTAATCTACCTTATTCGAAAAAAGGAAGCCTTTGGCTTCGCCTTCTCCCGCGAAACCCTGAAAATTGACGGAGCTACCCTGAAAGTGCTGTCCAAACTGGGCCTTCCTCTGGCCTTCCAGATGGCTGCCATTTCCATTTCGGTGCTGTTTGTCAACGCCTTCATCAATTCCTACGGCGAAGCGGCCTCCGCTGTCTATGGAGCCGGCATGAAGCTCCAGAACATCCCCTCCATCATTACCCACGGTCTCAGTACTGCCAACTCCTCCATGGTGGGCCAAAATATGGCTGCCGGAAAGCCGGAGCGTGTAAAAAAAGCGGTGCGAACCTGCTTTGTGATCAACGCCTCGGTCTATGCAGTGTTTATCGCCGGCTGTCTCACCTTCCCCAGAGAACTCTTTACCATGTTTACCACGGATGAAGCAGTGCTGGAGCTGGCACCCATGTATCTGCGGATCACCAGCATCGGCTTTGTGGCCTCCATTTTCAACTCCAGCTTTATGTCCGTGGTCAACGGCATTGGCTTCACCTCCCTGTCCATGGCCATTGGCCTGCTGGACAGCGTGGTTGCCAGAACCAGCCTCAGCGTTCTGTTCGGCATCGTCCTGAACTACGGACTGGAGGGCTTCTTCCTGGGCAACTCCCTGGCTGTGTGGATGACAGCCCTGCCCACCTTCTTTTATTACCTCTCCGGAAAGTGGAAAACCTACAAACTGGCGGTTCATCAGTGATCCCACTCCCCCCGAATGTTCCGATTCGGGGGCATTTTTTGTCCATGCCGCAAAACAGGCACCGCAAAATGAATTGTGCAAACCGGAATGTTACAAAATTATTAAGCGTTTATTGTATAATATCACGAATAGACAAAACAATTCCTTCCTTTTATAATGTAGACATCCAAGTGCTTGGCATTGTCCAACAAGGAAGGAGTTTCTGTATGAGTAAGAAATTGTTCGCACTGCTTTTGGCCCTGGCCATGGTACTGGGCATGTTTGCCGGCTGCGGCAGCGATGCTGCTGTCTCTTCCGAGGCAGCAGCGCCTGCGGAGGAATCCGTAGCTGCCGAAGCACCTGAGGAACCTGCTGTGGAAGAGATCCCTGCTGTAGAAGAAACACCCGTGGAAGAAGTCCCCTCCGTCGTGGAGGAATCCTCTGTTGAGGAAGACCCCGTGCTGCAGGAGATCACTTATGACTCCATGGCTGACAAGTATTTCTCCATGAGCATGGAAACCAACGCAAAATATAAAGAAAAATCTCAGGCTGTCGAATCCACCATTACCTATCCCCTCACCGAAGAGGTCCAGACCCTGTCCATGTGGCGTGTATTCTCCGCCTTCATCTGGAATGGTCTGATGGAGTCCTACGCCGATATGCCTATTATGCCCGATGTTATTGAGGCCACCGGCATTCAGATGGAATTCTGGGAGTATTCCGACTCCGCTGCATGGGAGCAGTACAACCTGACCATCGCCTCCGGCGATTTCCCGGATCTGATGTCCATGGACTATTACTCCGGCGGTGTGGAATCCGCTTATGAGGACGACATCATCATCGACATGACCGACCTCATCGACGAGAATATGCCCCACTACATGACCTGGGTCGAAGATGCCGATGACTATACCAAAAAGAGCCTGTACACCGATGATGGCCGGATCCTCCGCATCTTCACCCTGGCTTCCAACGTAATTTCTGAGCAGGGCCTGTCCTACCGTGCAGATTGGGCCGAAGAATTTGGCATGGAAGTCCCCACCACCACCGACGAGCTGTATGAGTATCTGAAGGCAGCCAAGGACAGATATGACTGCGTCTATCCCATTTTCATCGACAATTCCGGCGTCCTGGAGGGCTTCACCGGTGCCTTCGGCACCGCAGGCATGAACCTGGGCCAGACCGACCTGGGCATGATGGTCGAAGATGGCACCATCGTCTCTTCCGTGACCGACCAGCGCTATAGAAACTATATTGAATACTTTAACAAGCTGTATACCGAGGGCCTGATTAAGGATAACTTCTTCTCCGAAGCCTATGGCCCCGACTACATCAACGCCTATATCATGGATGACGACTGCGCAGTCAGTACCATCCGCAGTGACAAGTTCACCACTATGGCCGCAAATGCCACTTCCCCCACCTTCAACTTTACCGCCATGGCTCCCCTGGTGGAGAACGAGGGCGACACCTATAAGTTCCGCATGAAGTCTGCCATGCTGGGCAACGGCAACATGTCCATCACCACCTGCTGCGAGGATCCCGAACTGGCAATGCAGTTTATGAACTGGTTCTATACCTGGGATGGTTATATGCTGACCAACTATGGCCAGGAGGGCGTTTGCTTTGAATATGATGCCGACGGCAATCCCGTCTACACCGATTTCATCGTCAACAACCCCGACGGCTACAATGTTATGAACCTCCGCAACATGTACACCAACCCCGTATTCAACAACTACAACAACTCCACCACTGTATTCTATACCTACGGTGAGGCCGAGCTTTCCGCCTTTGAAATCTGGAACAGCAACGGCACCGACGAGTGCTCTATGCCCACCATGAGCCTCACCACCGATGAAAGCTCCGAGTATTCCAACATCGCAGTCGGCGTTTATACCTACGCCACCGAGCAGGCGCTGAAGTGGATGACCGGCGAAGCCCCCCTCACCGACGAGAGCTGGAACGCATATGTGGACCAGTGCAATGCCATGGGCGTTGAGGACGCTGTAGAGATTTATCAGAACGTCTACGACCGTATGTATAAGTAATCTTTTCCATTTGGGTGCGCGGCGTTATCCGCGCACCCATTTTGGCATCATTTTTTCAGTTTCCCTGCCTATAGTGCATAGAAATCCGTAAAAAAGAATTGCATTTCGGCTATTTTGTGCTACAATAATAGATGAATAAAAGCGCCCTGTGCGCTGATTTTAGAAAGGATTGATTCCAATGGCAAAGACAATCATTACCGCTGCT
>CAZEPQ010000156.1:3966-4297 GCA_964514175.1 uncultured Oscillospiraceae bacterium | reverse complement strand
GTTGGTCTCGTGAGCCAGCTTGATGCCGCCCAGGAGGATGTCCTCGGGGATCTCGTCGGCCTCGGTCTCGATCATAACGACCTTCTCGGCAGTGGAGGCGATGGTGATGAACATCTTTGCCTGGTCACGCTGTGCCTGGGAGGGGTTGATGACATACTCACCGTCTACATAAGCGACCTGGGTGGTAGCCATGGGGCCGTTCCAGGGTACATCGGAGTAGGCGGTAGCGATGAATGCACCCAGAGAAGCAACGACCTCAATGGAGTTGTCGTGGTCGTTGGACAGAGCGGTGCAGGTGATGACAACGTCGTTGCGGAGCTCATCATCGAAG
>CAZEPQ010000156.1:0-3956 GCA_964514175.1 uncultured Oscillospiraceae bacterium | reverse complement strand
GGCGGTCGATCAGACGGCTGACCAGGACACCCTTCTCGGAGGGGCGGCCCTCACGGCGGAGATATGCGCCGGGGATACGACCGACGGAGTACATACGCTCCTCAAAGTCGATGGTGAGGGGGAAATACTCGATGCCGGACTTGGGAGCGGCAGAAGCCACAACGGTGGTCAGAACCACGGTGTCACCATAACGGCAGATGCATTCGCCGTTGCAGAGCTCAGCGACCTTGCCGGTGATGACGGTAAAGGGACGGCCACCAATCTCGGTCTGGAAAACGCGCTGATTCTTAAATTCTTTTTTCGTTACCATAGAAATAAACCTCCTGTAATATTTTGTGTGGTACAGGATGTTTAGCACTTGAAACAGGGCCCAAACCTGGACGCTCTTTCAACTGCTAAAACAGCTCCTGCACCGATGGATACTTGTCCCGCATAAAAGGCGGCTCCGAAGAGCCGCCCTTTGAATGCTCGCAGAGCCTTCTTTGCCAGGCGGCAAAGGGGCCAAATTACTTACGCAGACCCAGTCTGGCGATCAGGGTACGATAACGGTTGATGTCCTTCTTAGCCAGGTAGTCCAGCAGGTTGCGGCGCTTACCAACCATCTTCAGCAGGCCACGACGGCTGTGGTCGTCATGGATGTGGGTGCGGAGGTGATCGGTCAGCTCGTTGATGCGGTAGGTCAGGATAGCAACCTGGACCTCAGGGGAACCGGTGTCGCCCTCGTGGGTAGCGTATTCAGCGATAATCTGGTCTTTTACTTCTTTGCGGATCATTATAAATTCCACCTTTCAATTATTTACCCTGATGCTAAGTGCCGGGTGGGTGAACACCGGAGTTACTCGGCCTTTATCCCGGGACTGAGCCATAGGGCATACCTCTAAATTATACCACGAATTTCCCGTTTGTAAAGCATATTTTTTCATTTTTTCGAGAAAATCTTTCTTATATATTGTAACCCGAAAATGCTTTAGAATACAGCATAAATTCTTCGTTTGATTCGATGCAAAATGACAAAATTTCAGCCGGATTTTTTGATAATTAAAGGCAGATTGCTAAATTTACGTTAAAGCGGTAAAAACCCATTGACAAAACTTCTTCACTTTAGTATCATAAAGAAAATATTGATACAGGCTATGACGAGGAACAGTAGTCATTTTTCCCTGACTCAGAGAAGGCGCGGTTGGTGCGAGCGCCTGTCAAAGAAATGATGAATCTCACCTCTGAGCTTCGTACTGAAGGCCTTAGGGTTCTAGGATGCGACGGTTTCCACCGTTATATGGACTTCTGCGTGTCATACGCAGAACTGAGGGCCCGTTTTTGGGAATTTAGGTGGTAACGCGGAGAGATGCTTCGTCCTATAGATTGGGACGGGGCTGTTTTTTATACCCTTTTATCCTGACAGAGAAGGAGAGTTTACTATGATCACTGGCGCAGTGGCACTGATTGAAAGCTTAAAACGTGAAAATGTAACGCAGATCTTCGGCTATGCCGGAGCTACCATCTGCCCCGCGGCAGATGCTCTTAAAAATTCCGATATTAACTACACCCTGGTTCGTACCGAGCAGAACGCGGGCCACATGGCCTCCGGCTATGCCCGCATCAGCGGAAAGACCGGCGTTTGCATGGTTACTTCCGGACCGGGTGCGACCAACCTTATTACCGGCATTGCGACTGCATATATGGATTCCATTCCCATTGTAGCCATTACTGGGCAGGTGGAGAGCTATCTGCTGGGCAGAGATATCTTCCAGGAGGTGGATATGACCGGCGCTGTGGCTCCCTTTATCAAGCACAGCTATCTTGTGAAGGACGTGACACAGATCCCTCGTGTTGTGAAGGAAGCCTTCCACATTGCCTCCACCGGCCGCCCCGGCCCGGTCCTCATTGATATTCCCATTGATGTGCAGAAGGCTGAGTTTGAGCCGGAGTATCCCGAAACTGTGGATATCCGGGGCTATAAGCCCTCGGTAAAGGGCAACATGAAGCAGATCCTTCGGGCTGCTGAAGCCATTCGTCAGGCACAAAAGCCTGTGCTTTGCCTCGGCGGCGGCGTTATCAGCGGCGGGGCCATTGAAGAGGCATTGCAGTTTGCGGAAAACTCCCAGATACCCATTGTAACTACTATGATGGGCCTCAGTGCGGTGCCTACAGACCATCCCCTGTATATGGGTATGATCGGTTCCTTTGGCACACCCTGTGCGAACAAAACCCTAGATAACTCTGATCTTTTAATTTTGGTGGGCGCTAGAGTTGCAAACCGTGCGATTTTGGCTCCCGGTGAGATTGGACGGAAAATGAAGACCATTCACATTGATGTGGACCCTGCCGAAATTGGCAAAAACGTCAGCACCACAATTCCTGTGGTGGGCGATGTGAAGGTGGTGCTTCAGCAGCTTATGGAGCAGGATACCACTGCTCAGACCCAGAACATTGCCGAGATGCAGCAGCATCGCCGGGACGAGCTTGCCCGTGAGCTTCCCTCCAAAGCGAACTATGCACATCCTGCCCGGGTGATTCGTGCCCTGGGTAATATGCTGGATGATGATGCCATCTGCTGTGTTGATGTGGGCCAGAATCAAATCTGGACCTGCAAGCACCTGATCCATAAGCACGGTCGGTTCCTGACCACCGGTGGCCTAGGCACCATGGGTTATTCCCTGCCTGCGTCTTTGGGTGCCACGGTGGCGGACCCGGAGAAGCAGATCGTGGTGGTCTGCGGCGACGGCAGCTTCCAGATGTTTATGAATGAACTCAGCACCTTGAGAAATCTGTGCGCCAATGTTAAGATCGTAATGATGCAGAATAATGTTCTGGGTTTGGTAAACGAGATCCAGCACAGCGCTTATTCCGGTCCCTTTGGTGTGGCACTGGATCATTCTCCTGATTTCGGCACTCTGGCTGACGCCTACGGCATTACCCATGGTGTGATCACCGAGGATGACCAGATTGAACAGAAGCTCAAGGAAATGCTGTCCTATGAGGGCCCCTATCTTATGATCTGCCGTGTGGACCCCGATGCAAAGACCGGCGACTGATAAAGGAGGCAGGTTATGAAACAAACCATTTCCATCTTAGTTGAAAACCAGCCCGCTGTTTTGAATAAGATTACCGGACTGTTCTCTCGTCGGGCATTCAACATTGAATCTCTGGCGGTGGGCGTCACAGATGACCCCACGATTTCTCGTATCACCATCATTGTGGACAGCGGAAACAGCGTTGTGGAGCAGGTTGAAAAGCAGCTTAATAAGCTGGTGGACGTGATTAAGGTCCGTACACTGGACGAGGATAAGATGATCGGCCGGGAGCTGATGATTATTAAGGTTTCTTCTACCACCAAGTCGAGAGCGGATATTATGAACCTGTGTCAGATCATGGGCGCAAAAATTCTGGATGTGTCTGCCACATCCATGACCCTGGAGCTCAGCGACACAACGGAGCGTCTTGAGCTGTTCCAAAGTCTTCTCAGACCCTTCTCCATTCTGGAGGTAGCCCGTACCGGGCTCATTGCCGTCCAGAAGGGCGGCGGAAAGATTTAATGAAGGAGGATAAGAATGAAGGTCAAATCTACAGTTGCCATCATGGAGTGTCTGCTGGAGCAGGGCGTGGATACCATCTTCGGCTATCCCGGCGGCGCGATTCTGAATATTTACGATGAACTATATAACTATAATGACAAGATTCGTCACGTTCTGACGGCCCACGAGCAGGGGGCTTCCCATGCTGCCGACGGCTATGCCAGATCTACCGGCAAAGTGGGTGTGTGCTTTGCCACCTCCGGCCCCGGTGCTACAAACCTGACCACCGGCATTGCCACCGCTTACTATGATTCCTCTCCCGTGGTGTTTATCACCTGTAACGCTACGGAGAATCTTCTGGGCAAGGATTCCTTCCAGGAGGTGGACATCACCGGCATTGCAATGCCCATCACCAAGGCCACTTATCTGGTCCGTGATGCA
>CAZEPQ010000155.1:0-4300 GCA_964514175.1 uncultured Oscillospiraceae bacterium | reverse complement strand
GCTTTCGTGCGCACTTTTCCATCTGTGCTGGACCGGTACTTACTTTCACACTATCTTCCTTTCGAGAACAGTAAAATTCAAAAACCGTCGCATTTTAGTTCATCTCTTGAACTGTTCACAATATGAATTATAATACGTTTTTGGGACCCATTTGTCAACGGATATTTTTTGTCGATCTGATACCATAAAAAATGTAGATTCTGACACTTTTTAAAATGTCAGTTCTCCTGTATACTGTACTCCAACGAAGATTTGCGCGAATCTCCTCAGTCTTTTCAAAGACAGGAGAGATCTTTATGAAAACCAGCACCCGGCATCTGACCCTGGCCGCTTTGGGCGCAGCCCTGGTCTGCATCGCCACCTCCATCCTCAAATTCCCCATCCCTCTGGGCTATGCACATCTGGGCAACTGCATAATACTGTTGTTTGCCGTATACTGTGATCCCTGGGTAGGGGCCTTTGCCGGCGGTGTGGGCTCGGCACTGTCTGATCTTTTGGGATATCCTGAGTGGACGGTACCCACCCTGATCATCAAGACCCTGATGGGACTGTTTGTCGCCCTGATCGCAAAGAAAAAGGGAGAAATCGCAGAGGTGCGTTCTCTCCGTACCTTTGTCGCCGTCCTGGTGGGCATTGTTACCATGGTATTAGGCTATTTCATCGGCGGCTCCATTCTCTATGGCTCTATTATCACCGGCGCCGCCCAGATTCCCGGCCTCACTGCCGAGGGCGTAGTGGGCATCATTCTGTTCTATGTCATCGCCGCAGCCTTGGAAGCCACCGGTCTGACAAAGAAATTCCAAATCTCCGATTAAATCTCTCCGGGAGGGATTCCCCTTGTCTCACAACAACCAGAAGAAAATTGCCGTGATCAATGATCTCTCCGGCTTTGGCCGCTGCTCCATTGCGGTGGCTCTACCCCTGATCTCTCACCTGGGGGTGCAGTGTTGTCCCCTGCCTACGGCCATTTTCTCCTGTCACACAGGTTTTCCCAGCTTTTATTTTGATGATTATACCGATTCCATGGCCCCCTATATGGCGGAGTGGAAGAAGCTGGACCTGGAATTTGAGGGAATTTTAACCGGCTTTCTAGGCTCCGAAAAGCAGATTCGTCTGGTGAAGCAGTTTCTGCGGGACTTCACCACAGACCGCACCACCGTTATCATTGATCCTGTGATGGGGGACTACGGAAAGCCCTACCCCACCTACACGGCGGAAATGTGCCAGGGCATGAAGTCATTGGTAAAATATGCGGATATTTTGACCCCCAATCTGACGGAGGCCTGCATTCTGACGGGCACGGCTTACCATGATAAATTCACCGAAAAACAGCTTTTGGACATGGCCCGACAGCTCTGTGAGCAGGGGCCCAAAAAGGTGGTCCTCACCGGGGTTCCCCGTGGGGAGTTTTTGGAGAATTACTGCTATGAGCAGGGCGTTGGCCCCTCGGTGTGCCGCACCCGCCGGATCGCACCCCAGCGCAGCGGCACCGGAGATGTTTTTTCCTCCATCGTTGCCGCCGGAGCCGTCCAGGACGTTCCCTTCTCAAAGAGCGTAAAAACTGCCGCAGAGTTTATAAAGATCTGCCTCAAGCGTTCCGCGGAGCTGGACATCCCCACCACCGACGGCGTCTGCTTTGAAGAAGTGATCGGTAAACTGAAATTTTAAACGGCCCTGCCGTACCATAATCATCACAAACACAAGGAGATAATCACCATGGAAATTCTCTACAAGGTCCATTTTGGACTTTATGTAAACCTGACCAACCGCTGTTCTGCCGCCTGTACCTTCTGTCTGCGGCAGAGCATGGATCATGTGGGCGAAAGCCACTGCCTGTGGCTGGAACGGGAGCCCACCGCCCAGGAAGTGAAGGATGAATTTTTAAAGTGGGACCTTTCCCAGTTCACTGAAATTGTATTCTGCGGCTTTGGTGAACCCACCTGCGCCCTGCCCGTACTGCTGGAGGTGGCATCCTGGCTGAAAACCAAAACGGATCTTCCCATCCGCATCAACACCAACGGTCACGGCAGCATGATCGCCGGACGGGATATCTCTAAGGATCTTAAAAACTGCGTGGACGTGGTTTCCGTCTCCCTGAACCACCCGGACCCCCAGCAGTATCAGGCCCTGGTCCGGAGCAAGTTTGGCGACAAGTCCTTTGACGGCATGGTATCCTTTGCGGAAAGCTGCGTAAAAGCCGGTCTGAAGGTGATAATGACCACAGTGGACACCACCATTACCCACGAGGAAGAGGCCCGGTGCCAGGAAATCTGTGACCGTATCGGCGCCAAATACCGTATCCGTCCCTGGGAAAACTAAAAAATTTGACCTGCTTGCAAAAGGGCAAGCAGGTCATTTTTCACATATCTGCCGTTTCCGGCTTTAGTTGTCCTGCCACCTGGGCATAAAGGATGATTCCCAGCAGCAAAGCTGCCCAATCCGCCACAGGCTGTGCCCAAACCAGACCGTACATTCCCATCACCCGATTCAGGATCACCATGCAGGGGATGAATATGATCCCCTGGCGCAGCACGGAAAGCAGAAGCGACCGCTTCCACATTCCCATGGCCTGGAAAATGGAGTTAAACAGGAACACAAAGGTCATACCCGGCACACAAACGCTCCAACGCACCAGGAACGTAACACCCAAGGCCACTGTCTCCGCATCGGATACAAAGAGCTTCATCAAAAGCTCCGGGAACAGCTGATAGCAGGTGAAAAATACAGCGATAAATACAAACAAGATCAGAAAGGAATAGCGGCACACAGATTTTACCCGGTCATAATTCTTCGCGGCGTAGTTATAGCCGATCAGCGGCATAATGCCCTGGGTCAGACCAATGGAAATATTCATGGTAATGGTGCCGAATTTCTGGGTCACGCCGAAGGCCGCCACAGGCAGATCCCCGTAGGACGCCAGCAGACGAGTCAGGATCACATTTGCGGTGGTGCCCAAGGCAATGACCATGGCCGCCGGCAGGCCCACCAAAAGAATATCCCCCGCATTTTTCGTTGTAAACCAACGAGGATTCAGGGAAATAATGCTGCTGCCCTTGTTTTTCCGCAGCACAACGAGATAATACACCAGGCAGGCCACATTGGAGAGCATGGTGGCAAAGCCTGCGCCGGAAACACCCATTCCCAGAGGGAAGATAAAGATGGGGTCCAGGATCATATTCAGGATCCCGCCCAGCATCATGCCGGTGCTGGCTTCCTTGGCGCTGCCCTCACCGCGAAGCATATGAGCCAGCAGCAGAGAAGCTTCTGTAGGAACACCGCCCACCAGCATGACCCAGGTAATATAGCCCTTGGTGGGACCCATGGTATCAGTGCTGGCGCCCATCATGGTCAGGATCGGCTCCAGGAAAATCCCAGGATCAGCAGCATAATTGCGGTAACGCCAATGCCGCTCCAAAAGGAGAAGGCACAGGTCTGCTTGGCTCCTTCATGGTCTCCAACACCCAGCCAGCGGGAAATCCGACTGTTGGCGCCGATTCCGAAGAGATTACCCACACCGGTCAGCAGCATATATACCGGGAACACCAGCGTAAGCGCTGCCACCTGGGCAGGGTCGCCTGTATGGCCCACAAAGAAGGTATCCGCTAGATTATAGATCATAGTGATGACCTGGCTCAAAATCGTGGGAATTGCCAAGGCCGCAATGGCACCCGGCACGGATTTTTTCTCAAAAATTTCTGTTTTATCTACGGTTTTCGCTTGTTTCAAGTTTTCAACTCCCTGTTTTTGTGCAAAAGGAAAAGGCCGGCAGAGCCACCGGCCATAAAATTATTCCTCACTGCTTTCGAAGGCGTCCAGGAGTCCGTTTTCGCCATACTTCAGGGCACGATTGACCCGGCTGATGGTGGCACTGCTGGCACCGGTCTCCTCCACGATCTCAGTGTAGACCTTGCCCTCATGCAGCAGCTTTGCCACATCGAAGCGCTGCTCCATAGAACGAAGTTCATTGATGGAGCAAAGATCCTGGAAGAAGCGATAGCAGCTATCCAGATCCTTCAGTTTGACGATTTCCTCATAGAGAGACATAGTGGCCTCTCTGGGAGCTTTTTTGACCATGGATGATTTCCTCCTAATTTGTCATTACTCACATTCTATCACGTTTTTTCTTGTTCGTCAATTTAAAGCATGACAATTTAAAGCGAAAATCTTAAATTCTAAAAAAACCGCATCCCGATTGGGATGCGGTCTGTGTTGGCATTACCTATTTTCACATGCAGTCACCCGCATACTATCGTCGGCACGCACGAGCTTAACTTCTGTGTTCGGAATGGGAACAGGTGGA
>CAZEPQ010000154.1:0-4364 GCA_964514175.1 uncultured Oscillospiraceae bacterium | reverse complement strand
CCCTTTTCAAAATGCAGGCAGTATTTCTTCCCGTCACGCCGAATGACCGCGTCAAAATAACGTGAGGCATACTGGGTTGCACAGGCACCAAGACCATTGAGGCCCAGGGAGTATTCATAGCTTTCTCCGCTGATATTCTGATATTTGCCACCGGCATAAAGCTCGCAGAAAACAAGCTCCCAGTTATACCGCTGCTCCTTCTCGTTCCAGTCAACGGGACAGCCTCGTCCAAAGTCCTCCACCTGAATGGAGTGGTCCAGAAATCGGGTCACCAGGATCAGATTGCCGTGGCCTTCTCTTGCCTCGTCAATGGCATTGGACAAAATTTCAAACACCGCATGCTGACAGCCCTCCAGACCATCGGAACCGAACATAACACCAGGACGAAGGCGAACTCGGTCAGGGCCTTTTAACGATGTAATACTGTCATTACCGTAGGATTCTTTTTTCTTCATTCTATTCCCTCATATCATAAATTGCATTATGGGCATAAAAATCCATATTAATTTAAATTATAACCTAAGAAAAACATAAAGTCAAATATATGCTAAAATGATGGCAGTTACATCACAATATCTTGTAATTATGCGAAAAGAGCAAAGTGACCGTCATCACTTTGCTCTCTTCGCATCCTAACATTACCGGTTTGTCAGATACCCTTGACCATGATATGGAAGTCCCCTTAAAGATCATACAGGTTATCCTGTCTCTCAAGATCTCGCACTGAATGTATCTCTAAAATATATTCAGATGTTCAGTGGCCTTTTGAACACCGGTTCTCCCAATCAATTGGTCCGAAATCATTATATGTGTTTTTAAGGGAGATATGCAGATATGATGAACTTTTTTTCACGATGTACGGTTGCAGGTTGCTTTTCAGAAAAAACTATGTTAAAATGAACTGGTTACAACTTAGTTACAATTAAAAGTGAGGAAATAACATGTCTAAATGCGACCTGTACGATCAGGACACTAATTCTGTATTAGATCCTGATCAGCAGACGAACGTGTCAGACAGCTTCAACGCGGAAGCCTTTTCTGACATCTTCCCTGCCGATCAGATTTCTGAATATGAATTTGAGCAGGATGACTCCTGTATTTATACACCTCCCAGCGAAGGAATGCAGTTACCTGACTTCCGTGAGGAAGCGCCCAATGCTACGTCCGAGGCAGTTCCCGAAGAGGACTTTACAGAAATTGCGTCCGTTATTAGTGAAGCTGCCTGTCAGCTTGACCTGACAGAGGAAGCTTCTGACGAAAATGCATACGAAGATAATTTTGATTCTGACGAAGAAGAATTGATTGACCAGTATGAGGATGAAAACGAATACGAAGCTCTGCCCAAACTGCCCAAAAAACGTCACCACGTCCTTCATGTAATTGGACATATAATTCTCGGTTTTTTGACGGCATTCAGCCTTCTTTACCTAGTGGCTGTCTATTCTGACAACTCCTTAATTATCAGTCTCAGAAATATGTACATCCAAACCGCAATGTCCTCTTTGAACCACAAATATCTGGCTACTGCCATTTTCCCCAGTGACATGATCGACGATCTGCTGCGTATGCAGTATGAAGCCGAGAATGCCATGGTGGGTGTGGAAAGCCAGTGGGGTAGCCTGAATGTACAAAGTCTACCCTCTTTCCAAAATCAAACCACAGAACTCACCGGTAATGTAGACACCGATCAGGAGGAAGAGGCCCCTTCCGTGCTGATCGTGGAAGAAGCAAACACTACCATTGAATATGAGAGTGACGACGAGGAGACATTTTTCAACATTTTCTACGAGATCGACTATTTCTCCATGCACAGCTATCTGGAAGAACACCCGGATGCCTTGGCAAACGGGTGGGCCTACATTGACATCAATGAAGCCGGACTTAACGACGAAGGCACATCCATAAAGACCGTCCATGGCGATCAGGTTCTTGCCATCAACGCACAGGAAGGCATTGTTCTTGTTCGTGTTAATCTGGATCTTTCCCGTGGTGTCATGGCCATCTGCAAGGATACCTCTCAGCTTCGTCTCTGTGCAGCAAGCACCATCGGCACCATCGGCCAGACCATGGGGCGTATCTGTGAAGCCAATAACGGTGTTCTGGCCATCGCTGCCAACGGCTTTATTGATCCCGATGGAGAAGGCAACGGTGGCGAAATCTCCGGTACAGCGGTCTGCAACGGTGTGACTTACGGCGAATGCATCTGGGGCTACAAGCGTGTAGAGATCCGTAATGATAACAAAATGTATATCCTGGATTCCAGTACAGCCATTTCGTCCGATGTGCGGGATGCCTCCGAATTCTCCCCCGCCCTGATCATCGACGGTGATATTATGGTGGATGATAACTGTGGATGGACCAGTCCAAATCCCAGAACAACCATCGGTCAGACCGCATATCTGGAAACCGTTATGGTGGTCGTGGAGGGTCGTCTTGCCGACAGTCTTGGCTGCAGCGTTGTTACCATCGCTGAACTGATGCAAAAATATGGCTGTGTTCAGGCTATGAATCTGGACGGCGGCACTAGCGCCATGATGTATTATGATGGCGAATATATTACCCGCTGCTCCAATACCGCATTGCCCAGTGGCCGCGCGATGCCCAATGCATGGGTCTATGGATGAAAAAAACCGTCAGTCAGGAGATTCCTGATTGACGGGTTTTTTATTTACTTTTTACCTTCCAGGAAGTAGGTTGCCTCCATATCTGCTACAGAAAGCGCAAAGGCCAGTGGGAACATTTCAAAGGCTTTACCAACACTCCCCTTGTCCTCGGAACCGGAAAAGCCCATGTGGAACCGAATGGCAAAGGCCTCTTCCCGCGTCAGCCGCATAAATCCAGAAATTATGTAAACTGATTTTTCACCATGTCCATAAGGAAGCTGGTCGTCAAAATTATAGGTGGGAACCTTTTGCCAGACGCCGTTCTCATCCTTCACATTTCGGGTGCCGGCCTTGTAGCAATTAATCTTGCATACATCATGGAGCAAAGCAACTAACGCGATGGTCTCGTCAGAATAGTTCATTCCATACAGATCACGAACACGCTCTCGTTCCAAATATGCTTTCAGGCACTTATAGACGTTAACACTATGTTCGGCAAGCCCTCCGGCATAGCTTCCATGATATCGGGTGCTGGCAGGGGCAATAAAAAAGTCAGAGGATTTTCCACTCAGGTACTCCAGGAACTTATCGGCGCCTTCCCGGTAGATATACTGCTGATATATTTCGGTAAATTCTTCTTGAATAGTCATAATTATGCTCCTTTCGCCGCTACATTTGTTTCATTATAACACTATGAAAATAAGAAAGCAACGGATCAGATACAGGATCAATAAATGGACTGGATAAAACACATAGAAAAGCCACTTGCACCGTCTCCCCTGCTCACCGTTGTAGGTTGCAAGGAAGCCAACGGAAAAGAGTCCGCCGAGCCACTGCATAATCAGCTTATAATCGCTCTCATTGCTGAGCCAAACTAGGACCTGACCATTCCATCCATGCCAAATGAGCTCAAACACAGTGATCCAGCAGGCCAAGAAGATGAGACGTTCCTTATCCTCTCTTAAATAATAGAGCATAATAATCAGCGCAACACCCCAGGCATTATAGTCAGTCTTCAATACCCACCCCAGACTTACCGCAAGAACAGCCGGAACAAAGGCTGCCATCACAGCAGGAACCTTCTTTTCCTTCAAATACTGTCCCACCAGAATTCCGGCAGCGCCAAACAGCATGGTGAAAATCACATTATGACAGCCCGGAGTCAGCGCCTGAATAAACCCAGCGTAGAAACAGAGCTGGAACGGGACTTCCGAAATTACCGCAAATACAGCGAGGCGAAAAAGATATTTCCGGGGATTCGATGTTTTTCGGCATCCCTCCGCTGTAAACCAGGCAAAAATCGGCAGTGCGATTCGACCCACCACGGTAAGCATAGTTCTGATCCAAATATCTGCCTGAACCCCCACAACGGGAACCAAAACCCCCGTTGATAGCACCACCTTGGAAAGATGGTCACAGAGCATACAAGCAAGGGCCAACAACTTTAAGGAGAATTGTGTCATAGTGAACCTCACAAAAGGAAAAGCGGGCGAACTTACGTCCGCCCGCAGGAAATAACTTAGTCTTCCTCGTTCTTTGCAGCCTCAATGATGGCCTGCTGAGTGCTCATGGGAGCCTCTTCGTAACGGACGAAGGAGAAGGTGAAGCTGCCGCGGCCCTGAGTCATGGAACGCAGGTCGATGGCATAGCTCATCATTTCGCTCATGGGAACCTCAGCCTCAACGACCTGGTTGCCGTCAGCATCGGGAGTCATGCCCATAACACGACCACGGCGCTTGTTCAGGTCGCCCATGATGTCGC
>CAZEPQ010000153.1:0-4401 GCA_964514175.1 uncultured Oscillospiraceae bacterium | reverse complement strand
GGCCAGTTCCTCTGCGGCTTCTCCATGGAGACCCAGAACATGCTGGAAAACAGCCGTAAGAAGCTCCATAAGAAGAACCTGGACATGATCGTGGCCAACAATGTAAAAGTTGAGGGTGCAGGCTTCCAGGGCAACACCAATGTGATCACCATGATTACCGCAGATGAGGTTATTGAGCTGCCCCTTATGGACAAGGAGGAAGCTGCTCACGCCATCCTGTCTCAGATCATGAAGCTTCGGGGCAGATGATTCGGGCCGTAATGGCGGAAACCTCAAAGGCGGTGCGGTCCTCCGCGCCCAGCTCCGTCTGCTTTACATAGGTTCGACTTTGGAGCCGTCCCTGAACCTCCAAAACGGTGCCCTTTTCACAGGTGGCCCCCATCCGGGCCACGCTGCCCCAGAGAATGCAGGGAACGTAATCCCGCCGCCGATATTTCCGTTCCACCGCCAGCATCACGTCTGTGATCTCACGGCCCAGAGGCGTGTGCCGATAGACCGGATCACGACAGATTTCGCCCTGCAAAATGACCTGATTTTCCGGTGCTCCATGACCGTAGCCCAGGGATGAGGCATAGACGGAGATCACCAGCCGACGGCCTTCGCCGCTGTGGTTGTTGTAGGAGCGGATCTGTCCGGCTACTTCCAGCATCGGGCCTCCGGTGGGATCCAATCGCTCCAGAAGACTGTGCTCGGCAATGATGTTCAAATGATCGAAGGCACCGGAAAGCCGCTGTACCGACAGTACAAAGCGGTCAAACCGTTTGCCGTGATTTTCGTGAGAAAATTCCGGGGGCTCCAGCATAACGCCCCGCAGCGCAATGGCATTGGATGGCTGCATTCCAAAAATCTGTTCCATTTTTTCCACCTCTTCCTCGTGATAGAACACTATATTCTGAAGTTCCCCGACCTATGACAGACTTGGCAGGGGAGCAGGAGGCTTAATTATGAAACTGACTCGTTTGTTTACCCCGATTCAAATTGGCACCATGACGCTGAAAAACCGTATTGTCATGCCTGCCATGCATCATCTTTATACGGAAGATGGCTATAATACCCCACGGTTTTCCGAATACTACTGGAAGCGCGTGGAGGGCGGCGCCGGACTGATCATTGTGGGTTCCTGCCGCTTTGACGACTACGGCGCAAAGGCCAACTCCATGAGCCTCCGCACCGACGACACCATTCCCGGCTGGAAGACCTTCACTGACGGCGTTCACGAAAGAGGGGGCAAGGTGGCGGTGCAGCTTTATCACGCAGGCCGCTATATGCCCAAGGCTGACGTGCCCTGCGGCGGTGAAGCACTGGCTCCCTCTGCAACATTTGCCTCCTATACCCGGGAAACTGCCCCAGAGATGACCCGGGAGCAGATTTTCAGGCTCCTTGAGGACTATGGAGAAGGGGCAAAGCGGGCAGTGAAGGCCGGTTTTGATGCAGTGGAGATCAGTGCGTCCTCCGGCTATCTTCTGTGCCAGTTCCTCTCTCCCCTGACCAACCTCCGCACCGACGAATTCGGCGGCAGTTGGGAAAATCGGTGCCGCTTCCCGCTGATGGTGATCCGTACCGTTCGGGAGGCCGTTGGGCCTGATTTTCCCCTGATTCTGCGGCTGGGCGCGGACGATTTTGTACCCGGTTCCAACACCCTGGAGGACGCCATGGCCTTTGCGCCTCTGGCGGAAAAAGAGGGCGTGGATATGTTCAATATCACCGGCGGCTGGCATGAGACCAAGATCCCTCAGCTCACCGGCGATCTGCCCCGTGGCGGCCTGACCTATCTGGGCAAGGGCATCAAATCCGTGGTCACGAAGCCTGTGATGATGTGTAACCGCATTCAGGACCCCATTACCGCCGAGGAAACTCTGGCCCTGGGGAAGGCAGACCTAGTAGGCTTCGGACGGCCACTGGTGACCGACCCGGAATTGCCCAACAAGGCAAGAGATGGAAAGCTCTCGGAGGTGCGTCCCTGCATGGCCTGCAATCAGGGGTGCCTTGCAAATACCTTCTTTGACCGTCCCATTACCTGCCTGTCCAACGGCATCTGCGGACGGGAGCTGGAGTATCCCATTGTCCAGGCAGAAACGCCCAAAAAGATTCTGGTTATCGGCGGCGGTCCCGGAGGCTGTGAGGCTGCTTACCGTGCGGCAAGCCGTGGTCATCAGGTGACCCTGATGGAGAAAAAGGATGTGCTGGGCGGTCAGCTACAGCAGGTGGTGGAGGTTCCTGCCCGTCAGGAGTTCCGTGAGCTGATTAAATTTTACGAAAAGAATCTTCACCGGCTGGGGGTAAATGTGATCTTGAATCACACCGCCACGGTGGAGGATGCCAAGGGCTATGACAAGGTCATTGTGGCGGTAGGCGGAGTGACCAATGTGACAGAGCTTCCCGTTGGGGAGAATGCCATTCCTGTTTATACCTCCCGCCAGATTTTGAACGGCGAGATCATGCCCGGCAAAAACGTGGTGGTCATCGGCGGCAGCTATATCGGCTGTTTCACGGCCCAGTATCTGGCCCGGAAGGGGGCTATGGATGGGGACAACCTGTTTTTCTCCCTGACCAATCAGTCCGATAGCATGGAAAACATTCTCCATCGTCTGGGCAACTCTGACCGCAATGTGGTGCTGGTGGAAAAGGGCAAAAAGGTGGGCTTCGGCTTCGAGTCCGGCACCAGCTGGCCTGTGCTGGGGGACCTGAACCGGCTGAAGGTGCCCTTTATGAAGAACACCCTAGTCACAGCCATCACAGAAAACGGCGTGGACGCTGTGGAGACCAAGAAGGACGGCACCGAAAAGGTCCGTCACTTCGACGCGGACTGCGTGGTTGTGGCCTCCGGCGTTCACAGTGATCGTACTTTGCTGGACGCCCTCACCGCCGCAGGCATTGACGCTGTAGCCATCGGCAACGCCCATCAGCTTGGCAAGGCCATCGACGCCATTCGCCAGGGCGCTGAGGTGGGACTGACCGTTTAAAGCCATGACAAATAAAGAAATCTGGGAAATTGCCCGGAAACAGTCTGCCATCGACTGCAACTGTTCCCCGGAGGATTTTCTGTCTGAGAAAAACCTGATTACCGAATCCTTGCCCAATGAAAAGGCACGAAAATATCTGCCCCTGCCCTTTCGCTGCGATATGGTCAGCTATGGCAGTGGCATCGTGGCTCAAATCGACCCGACCCTGACGGAAGCGGTGCTGAATTATCTCAACAAATATCCGGCGGAGCACTGCTTTGAGACCCCAAATCTACATGTGCTGGATGAAAGCCTGAGGCCCTACGGTTTGAAGGTTTGCTTTATGGCGGAGTATTTTCTGCCAGATTTGGACTATTTGAAGGCTCTGGACTGCGGCTATACGCTGAGAATGCTCCATCAGCCGGATTTTCAGGAACTTTACTCCAAACAGTGGAGCAACGCCCTGTGCGAAAAGCGCAAGGAGCTGGATGTGCTGGGGGTTGGGGCCTATGATGGGGAGAAGCTGGTTGGTTTGGCCGGCTGCTCCAAGGACTGCGAGGATATGTATCAGATCGGCGTGGATGTGCTACCGGAATACCGCAGACAGGGCATTGCCGCCGCGGTTACAAGCCATCTGGCCCTGGAAATTCTGAAGCTGGGCAAGGTGCCCTTCTACTGCGCCGCCTGGTGTAACCTGAAATCCGTCGGCAATGCCATCAAGTGCGGCTTCCGCCCTGCATGGGTGGAGCTGACCGCCAGGGATATTGCCTTTGTGGATGAAATGAATCAATAAGATGAAAACAGAGCTGATGGAGGTGTCAGCTCTGTTTTCGTTGAATAAAAAACCGGGCCTCTGCTTGTGCAGAAGCCCGGTTCATATCTTATTTGCCTGCGTAGTAGTTGATGAGGCAGCCTGCCAGGATCACATCACGCTCGTCTCTTGCCAGATTTTTAAGCTCCAGGGTGATCTCCTTTTTGCTGTCACCCTGCATGAGAATGCCGGTAATGACCTCGTCGCTGCCCTCCAGGGCCTTCCGGATGCCTGGAATGTAGAGCTTGTCACCGGGCTGAATGTTCATATCTTCGATGCCGGGGACGGTGAAGGGCACCATGCCCCAGTTGATGACGTTGGAGCGGTAGCGCTTGGTAGCGTATTCCAGACAGATGTTGGCGCAGCCGCCAAGAACTCGCTGACAGGAGGCCGCCTGCTCACGGGCAGACCCGTCGCCGGGACGGATGGACATGACCACGGAGCCGATGCCGGTGGTGTTGGGGTCATAACCCTCCAAATTCACGGACTCGGGTGCCTTGCGGCGCTGCTGCTCCTTTGCCAGAATGGCCTTGGCACGGCCCACATAGGCGGGGTCCTTGCGGCTCAGCGCAAATTCGCTGAGTTTTAGGGGATTGGAGCGGTAGGAAGAGGTCTCGCCGGAGGGGATCAGCTCGTCGGTGGTGGTGA
>CAZEPQ010000152.1:0-4430 GCA_964514175.1 uncultured Oscillospiraceae bacterium | reverse complement strand
CATGATGATTATTTACATTGCGGGCCTCCAATCCATTCCTGAGGACTACATCGAGGCCGCACGGATCGACGGTGCCAGTGAAAAGCGGATCCTGTGGCAGATCAAGATCCCCAATGTGATGCCCTCTATCACCATCTGTATGTTCCTGACCCTGACCAACAGCTTTAAGCTCTTCGATCAGAATCTGGCACTCACCGGTGGCGAGCCCAACCATGCCTCTGAAATGCTGGCGCTGAACATCTATAATACCTTCTACTCCCGGGCAGGTGCCCAGTGGAAGGGCTATGGACAGGCCAAGGCTGTGATTTTCTGCCTGCTGGTCATTGCTCTGAGTATGATCCAGCTTCGTGCGACCCGCTCCAAGGAGGTGCAGCAGTAATGGAAAAGAAAGAACGCCGTTTTAACTGGATTCTGACCGTGATTCTGGGCATTTTGTCACTGGCATGGATCTATCCTGTGGTGATGATCGTCCTGAACTCTCTGAAGGAGGAGCGGGCCATTTCCACCGGCACGGCATTTCAGATTCCCACCGCTGAGACCTTCGCAGGTCTGAAAAACTACATTGCAGCGCTTACCACTCAGGGCTTCCTGGAGGCCTTCTGGTACTCTCTGGTCATTACCATCACCTCTCTGGTGCTGATTCTGATATGCTGCTCCATGTGCGCCTGGTTTATCACCCGTGTCAAGACCTGGTGGACCAAGCTGTGCTACTATCTGTTTGTATTCTCCATGGTGGTACCCTTCCAGATGCTCATGTTCACGCTGTCTTCCACGGCGGACAAGCTGAATTTGGATACGCCCTATAACATCTGCATCATTTATCTGGGCTTCGGCGCAGGTCTGGCGGTGTTCATGTTCTGCGGCTTTATGAAGTATGTACCGCTGGAACTGGAGGAAGCCGCCATGATCGACGGCTGTGGCCCTCTGGGTACCTTCTTCCATGTGGTGTTGCCTGTTACCAAGCCCACCATGATCTCTGTAGGAATTCTGGAGGCCATGTGGCTCTGGAACGACTACCTGCTGCCCTATCTGGTGCTGGACCGGAAAAAGTATCAGACCATTCCGATCCTGATTCAGTATTTCCGCGGCAGCTACGGCAAGGTTGAGATGGGCCCCATGATGGCAAGCATCGTTATGACGGTCATTCCCATCATCATTGTCTATCTCTTCTGCCAGAAATATATCATCAAGGGCGTTATGGCCGGCGCCGTCAAGGGCTGATGGTCAAACGTTGAAAGGGGGAACCATATGGAGCGCAGAAGCGGCATCCTGATGCACATTTCTTCTCTCCCTTCCAAATACGGCATTGGCACCTTCGGAAAAGAGGCCTATGCGTTTGCGGACTTTCTCAAAGCCTCCGGTCAAAAATACTGGCAACTGCTGCCTCTGGGGCCCACCAGCTACGGAGACAGCCCGTACCAGAGCTTTTCTACCTTTGCAGGCAATCCGTACTTCATTGATCTGGATATGTTGGCAGAGGAGGGGCTGTTGAAGCCGGAGGAATTTCGGTCCATAGACTGGGGGACTGAGCCTGGTCGGGTGGACTACGCAAAGATTTATGAAAATCGTTTTGACGTTCTGCGTCGAGCCTATTACCGGGGCTATGCCCGGGACAAGGACGCTGTGGCAGAATTTGAAACGAAAAATCCCTGGCTCAAAAATTACGGCCTGTTCATGGCGGTAAAGAAGCATTTTGACATGGTAAGCTGGCTGGATTGGCCCGATGAAGACATCCGGCTGAGAAAGTCCGAGGCCATCGCAAAGTACGAATCGGAGCTCAGGGAGGATATTGATTTCTATATCTACCTTCAATTCCTTTTCTTCCGGCAGTGGAATGCGCTGCGAGATTACATTCACTCTCTGGGGATCCAGGTCATTGGCGATCTTCCAATCTATGTTGCTATGGATTCCGCCGATGTGTGGGCAGAGCCGGAGTTCTTCCAGTTGGGCCAGGACAATCTGCCCAAGGAGGTTTCCGGATGTCCGCCGGACTCTTTCAGTGCGGATGGTCAGCTCTGGGGAAATCCCCTCTATGACTATGACCGGATGCGGGAGGATGGCTATGGCTGGTGGATCCGTCGGGTGGATGGGGTGTCGAAGATATTCGATATCATCCGCATTGACCACTTCCGTGGGCTAGAGAGTTACTGGGCCATCCCCTATGGGGAGACCACCGCAAAGAATGGTCGGTGGCGTAAGGGTCCGGGCATGGACCTGATCGGTCGCCTCCAGGGCTGGTTCCCGCAGCTTCGGTTTATTGCCGAGGATCTGGGGTATCTCACGGAGGAAGTTCATCAGCTTCTTCGGGATTCCGGTCTGCCGGGGATGAAGGTGCTGGAATTTGCCTTTGATTCCCGGGAACCCAGTGATTATTTGCCCCATTCCTACGAGAGAAACTGCGTCTGCTACGTTGCCACCCACGATAATGAAACGGTAATGCAGTGGAAGGATCAGGCGGCAAAGGCGGATGTGACCTATGCGCGTCGGTATTTGGGCCTCACCAACTCTGAGGGCTTCCACTGGGGCATTATCCGGGGCGGTATGAGCTCTGTGGCGGATACCTTCCTGGTGCAGATCCAGGACTGCCTGGGCCTGGGCCCGGAAGGCCGAATGAACACGCCGGGAATTCCCTCCGGTAACTGGCAGTGGCGGCTTGTGCCGGAGCAGCTCACGGAGAGGCTTTCGAAAAAGCTGCTATATTACACCCAACTCTTTGGCAGAATTTAAGGTGATGGCATGAAGATCCTTGAAAAGATCGACAAAATCCCCGGTGGTATTATTCTAACCCCCATGCTCTGTACTGCTCTGATCAATACCATCTGTCCCCAGGCTTTGCTGGTGGGTGGCGTTACCACAAAGCTGTTTTCCACCTACGGCACACAGGTGTTTATTGGCGCACTGCTGTTTTTGGCAGGAAGTCAGTTTTCTGTCCGGGATGTGCCGGGGGCGATGAAACGGGGCGGCGTACTGCTGCTGGGAAAGATCCTTATTGCAGTGGTGCTGACCTCCATCTATCTGCGGCTGTTTGGCCCGGATGGGGTTATGGGAATTTCGGTTCTGGCATTTTGTATCACGGTCATCAGCTTAAATCCGGGTACATTTTTGGCCGTGGCTTCGGCTCATGGAGACAGCATTGATCCACCGGGTTTCGGACTGTACAATCTGGTGGTGGTGCCTACGGTACCGGCACTGATTCTGGGGGTTCTGGATGGAGCGGCCTTCGATTATATGGGGATCATCACCACGCTGGTGCCATTCCTGTTGGGCATGCTGCTGGGAAATTTGGACCCGGAGCTGAAAAAGCTCTTCGGCGGGGCAACCAGGCCCATGCTGTTTTTCGCTGGCTGTAATTTTGGTGCCGCAGTGGATCTGATGGCGGCGGTGCGGACAGGAATGTCCGGGCTGCTGCTGAGCCTGATCTACATCGTCTGCTGCGCTCTGGGACTGTTGCTGATGGACAAGCTGGTGCTGCGTCAGCCGGGGTATGCTGCTGCATCCCTGAGCTGTGTGGCGGGGGCTTCCGTTTCTATGCCTGCAATTGTGGGGGAGGTATTGCCCCAGTATGCGGTCTATGCGGAGGCTGCCACGGCCCAAATTGCCTGCGGAGTGGTCATTACCACGGTGTTCTCCTGCTTCTTTACCAGATGGGTGTTGAAACGGTTTGGGCAGGCACCGGGTAGAGCATAATAAAGCGTATATGGAAAAGTTTCAGGACCTCTTTTGGGGTCCTGTTTCTTTTTGGGGAGTATGTGCATAGAATAGGGGAGAGGTGGTTATATGTTAGAGCATACCATGTATCCCTGCGCCATTGCGAATGTGAAAGGCGGCAGCAGTGTGCCGGGGCTTAGAGGTACGGTGAAATTCTACCGAAAATGCGGTGGCGTGTTGGTGGAGGCTAATCTCGGCGGCTTGCCCCAGAACAGCGAAACTGGCTTCTTCGCAATGCATATCCACGAGGGGACAGATTGCGACGGGGAGGCATTTGCGAATACGAAAGGGCATTATAATCCGGGCAATCAGCCACATCCAAGGCATGCGGGAGATCTGCCGCCCATGCTTGGATGCGGCGGTAAAGCCTACCTTGCGGTATGGACAGACCGGTTTTCTGTCAAAGATATTATTGGGCGAACGGTCGTGATCCACCGGAATACAGACGATTTCTACACCCAACCCTCCGGTAATGCTGGGGAGAAAATCGGATGCGGAGAAATCTGCGCCATGTCCGGCGGATAGGGAATGCAATTCGTGAGGAAGTGACCTGTGTCGACAAAGTCCCTGCTTGCCATCGTATCTTTTTTGTGCTATAATACCTTCCACAAAGGAAGGTGAGACCTGTGGCTGGAAAGAGCGGCATCAAGCTGGTTGCCCAAAATCGGGCGGCCTATCATGAATATTATATCGTGGAGAAGTTTGAGGCCGGTATTGAGCTT
>CAZEPQ010000151.1:0-4439 GCA_964514175.1 uncultured Oscillospiraceae bacterium | reverse complement strand
GAAATCGTGTTCTATAAGCCTCTGACAAGAGAGAACATCACCGGCATCATTGATCTGCAGCTTGCGGATCTGAACCGCCGTCTCAGTGATCAGCAGCTTACCTGCGTTGTGACGGATGCAGCCAAGGCCTTTATCATCGATGCCTCCTATGATCCGCTCTACGGCGCACGGCCTCTTAGAAGATATGTTCAGCATACGGTTGAGACTTTGATCGCTAAGAAGATCCTGATGGGCGATGTAGCTGCTGGAAGTACCATGACAGTGGATGTTGTGGATGATGAATTGACAGTTCAAATTCGTGATTTGAGATAAAATTTGAGACCACCCAAAACCGGGTGGTCTCTTCGTTTATTTCTGAGTAATCAATTTATGCGTTTTCCATTTGCCTGTGAGATAATAGGCAAAGCCAATGATGATAGGTACATAACCCGCCAATGCGCTGCCGTACCAGAAGCCCAGAATGCCCATATCCAGCACATACCCCAGCAGCAGGGAGAAACCGATGCGGGCGACCACGCTGTCCAGCAGGCCAGCAACCAGAGAAAGGGTGGCAAAGCCAATGCCGTTCATCAGGGCGTTTGCGGTTGCACGGATACCGTTGCCCATATAGCTTACAACTCCTGCGGGGACAAAGATCAGGGCGTATTTCAATACTTCATCGCTGCTGTCAAACAGGGAGAAGATCTGCTGGGGAAACAGGTAGATGGCGGCGGAGCAGAGAATAGCCCAGGAAACACTGATGCAGAGAGAATAGCCAAGGATCTTGTTGACGCGTCTAATTTTCTTGGCAGCAATGTTCTGGGCGATCATGGAGGATGCAGCGGTGCTGACAGAATTGCTAACAATGCGGACAATGTTTTCCAGCTTATTGGCTACACCGTTTGCCGCACTGGCTGCAACTCCAAATAGATTGATCTGAGAAGAGATAAAGATGACAGAAATCAGCACCAAAGCAAACTGAACTGCCATGGGGCCGCCCAGCTTCAGGAGCATCGTCATGTATTTTTTCACAGGAATAAAGCTGCGGGGCTTAAAGTCAAAGCCGAAGCTTTCTCTGCGGCGGTAGAGATAGATTAGGGAGGCGATGAGAGAAAAGGCCTGTCCCATAACGGTGGCAAGGGCCGCGCCTGCTGCGCCCCAGTGGAAGCCTACCACAAACAGCAGGTCCAGAATCAGATTGGCTACAGAAGCGATGCCGATAAAAATAAGGGGCCGTTTGCTGTCGCCCAGGCCTCGCATCACTGCGCTGACCCCATTGTAGCCGAAGATAAAGATCATGCCTGCACCACAAATCAGGGTGTACATTTTTCCTTCGCTGTAGGCCTCTGCGGGAAGATTCATCACATTAAGCTGCCAGTCCAGCGCAACAAGACAAAAGCCTGTGAGCAGCAGGGAAGTAACGATCAAAAGGGTGAAGAGAGAACCGATGGTTTTTGAGATGGCGTCCCTGTTGTTTTTACCCACGAACTGAGCAATGATGATCTGGCCGCCGGAGGTAAGCCCCATGGCGATCATGGTATAAAAGGTGATAAGCTCGCCGCAGGTGGAAACAGCGGAAAGTCCCGCGGTACCTACAAATCGTCCCACCACCAGTGTATCCACCGTGGTATACAGAGTTTGGAGACAGTTTGCCAGCAGCAGTGGCAGGGCGAATTTTACAAGATGTTGAAAGACACTGCCTTCGGTCATATTAGTGACCATGGATTTTTCTTTCAAAATGACACGACCTTCTTTCTAAATGCACTGAGACGATTATACAGGAAAAAAATATATGGTAAACAGTGAAATCGTTAGAATTCTGATTATTATTCAGGGTAAACGCAGTATAATTGAATCTCCCAGGCCGGGAGACAGCGATTTCTGCGAAGATACATCCGATAACCCGGACATAGGGAATCTAAAAGCAGGGGAAGGGTAATAAAATCATCGGGCTTGTGATAGCAGGAGATCAGCAGTTTGGGCTGGCAGCGTGAAAGCAGCTCTGTCATACCCTGTAGGGTTTCGGCTTCGGCACCTTCCACATCCATTTTTACATAGGAAAAGTTTTTGTTTAGATTATCCACAGGAATGGCAGTGACCTCATGGAGGTGCTTGTATTGTCCTGGAAGTTCCGGCTTCATGGCGCAGTTTCTGCCGCCCTTGCCGGAAAAAATAAGCGTGGTTTCTATATGCCAGCATGCACAGGGGTGGAGGGTCACATTTTTCATGGTCCCGGTGGCCTCGGTCAGCTTTTTGTAGTTATGTCCGTCCGGCTCGAAGGCGTCTATGGTGGCATATTTTCCTTCCGTCAGGGAAAGAAATTCCCGGATGGTGTCGCCGTTATAGGCCCCCAGATCAAGGTAGTGTTCCTTGTCGTGTAAGCATAGCAGCTTCATATCTTCCTCTCTCGGAGTGTCCTCACGGAAGAAGGTGGGAAGATGCCCGGTGAGTTTTGCATCCAGCATGGCATCAAATACTTGCCGAGATTTTTCGTCACCGAGAAGACTGCGGGCGGATGTGATGGTGCTTTTATTTGTTTCCACAGATTCTGGCGTCAAAATATTGCCGCCCATAAGGGGGACATCGGGGATCAGGACGGTATACCGGGTAGATAGAGCCTCAATTCGCTGTAGGACCTCTTCCTGATATACGCCGAAGCCCACAAGGATCACTGCGTCCTCGTATTTTTCCAAAACATAGTCAAAGGACATGACGGAAAAGCCGCAGAACTCTACCGTTCGGGCGTGGTCGTTGCTGGAAAACACGCCGGAAATGGTTATGCCGTATTCCCGGGAAAGGGATAATATTTTTTCCGCGCCGTTTCCCATGCCGTAGATGAGAATGGGGGAAGATTCTGTTTGCAGTCGATGCCAGAGAAACATGAAAAAACTCCTTTAAGAAAAAATGGTGCTGCCGAAGCAGCACCATTTTTAGATGTAATTTGAAATTACAGCAGCTCGTAGATGCCGCAAGCGCCCATGCCGCCGCCAATGCACATGGTAACCATGCCATACTTGCCAGCGGTCTCGGGATCCTGGAGGTAGTCGAGGACCTTGCAGGTCAGGAATGCGCCGGTAGCGCCCATGGGATGACCCAGAGCCATAGCACCGCCGTAGGGATTGACCTTCTTGTTGTCCCACATCTCCTGGAAGCCTTCCAGAGCGGGATCGTTAACAACATTCTTGACACAAGCCAGAGCCTGGGAAGCGAATGCCTCGTTGAGCTCAATGATGTCCATGTCCTTCAGCTCCAGACCAGCGTGCTTGAGGCACTTGGGGATAGCGTAGACAGGGCCCATGCCCATACGGGTAGCGTCGCAGCCAGCAACCTGGAAGTCGACCAGACGAGCGATGGGCTTAATGCCCAGCTCCTTAGCGTAATCCTCATCCATCAGCATGACGTATGCAGCAGCGTCAGTGGTCTGGGAGGAGGAAGCAGCGGTAACCTTGCCGCCCTCAGCCTCGGGGATGAAGCAGGTCTTCAGGGAAGCCATCTTCTCCATGGAGGTCTTCAGGGTGCCATCGGGGTTAGCCAGGATGCCGTCGTCGGTGTCAACAACGGTGCCGTCGGGCTTAACAACGGGAATGATGGAGGGAGCCAGCTTGCCAGCGAGGCGAGCAGCAGCTGCACGAGTGTGGGACTCGAGAGCCATAGCGTCCATCTCTTCACGGGTGAGGTTGTAGTCGTTAGCGACGTTCTCAGCGGTCTGACCCATGGTCATGTAGCCGCCGGGATAGTTCTCAATGATCCAGGGGTTGCCGTACTCCTGAACAGGGAAGGGGCCGAAGCAGTGAGTCATGCACTCAACGCCGCCGCCAATGCCGATCTTGTACTGACCAGCCTTGATAGCGTTAGCGATGGTGGAGATGGCCTGCAGGCCGGAGGAGCAGAAACGGTTGATGGTCTGAGCGGGGACATCGTCGGGCAGCTCAGCACGGTTAACGATCAGACGACCAGCGTTCAGGTTCAGCTGGTTGATAGCCATTGCGCAACCGGTGATGACGTCGCCGATTTCTTCGGGATGCTCAGCAACATAGTGAACTTTCTCGATAACGCCCTTCAGTGCGACTGCAGCGTAATCAATGGGGTGCATATCAGCCAGACCGCCCTTACGAGCACGGCAGCAAGCGGTACGACCGTATGCAACTACAACAGGATTGGCCATTGGAATTACCTCCTAAAAATATTTATTCCGAAAGGAATAGAAATTACTAAAAGCATGGAATGGTTCCATACATGGATATTATAACATATATTTTGCAAAATTCCACTGTTTATTTTGCAGTTGTATGCAAAAAAATATAGTTTATCCACAGTCATGTTCGTGATTTTCACGAAAATTATTGAAAAATCAAAACTAGACCTTGCTTTTTTGCTCAGTTGGGATTATAATATCGAATCATAAGCCGGTGTGATGGAATGGTAGACGTGACGGACTCAAAATCCGTTGGTGGCGACAC
>CAZEPQ010000150.1:0-4508 GCA_964514175.1 uncultured Oscillospiraceae bacterium | reverse complement strand
TAAGCTGACCACCTTCCTCATAGCCCACATATCCCGGAGGCGCTCCAATGAGCCGGGAAACGCTATATTTCTCCATATACTCGGACATGTCGATGCGAACCAAATTCTTTTCATCATCAAACAAGCACTCTGCTAAGGCCTTAGCAAGCTCTGTCTTGCCCACGCCAGTGGGACCCAGGAACATAAAGCTGCCAATGGGACGGTCCGGGTCCTGGATTCCCGCGCGGGAACGCATGATGGCCTCAGAAACGGACCGAACCGCTTCATCCTGACCAATGACCCGGAGATGAAGGGTGTCCTCCAGGTGCAGCAGCTTTTCCTTCTCTCCTTCCACCAGCTTGCTAACAGGAATTCCTGTCCACCGCTCAATGATTCGGGCGATTTCGTCATCCGTGACCTTATCCCGCAGAAGGGTATTGTCCTTCTGGTCCTGGGCGGCCTGTTGTTCAGCCGCCGCCAGGGCCTTTTGCGCCTCTGGCAGCTTTCCGTATTTCAGTTCTGCCGCATGCTCCAGATCATAATTCTGCTCTGCTTCCTCGATCTGACGGCCCAGCTTTTCGATCTCCTCACGGAGCTTCTGGACACGCCCGATCTCATTTTTCTCATTTTCCCACTGGGCCTGCATGGTCTTAAAGGAATCCCGTTCCTCTGCCAGCTCCTTCTGGAGCTCCTGTAGCCGTCCTTCGGACAGAGCGTCGCTTTCCTTTTTCAGAGCCGCTTCCTCGATCTCCATCTGGATGATCTTACGGCGAACCCGATCCAACTCGGTGGGCATGGAATCCATTTCTGTACGAATCATGGCGCAGGCCTCGTCGATCAGGTCAATGGCCTTATCCGGCAGAAAACGATCCGTGATATACCGATTACTGAGGGTAGCTGCCGCCACAATGGCAGGGTCGGTAATCTTGACACCATGGAACACTTCATAGCGCTCCTTGAGGCCACGAAGGATGGCAATGGTATCTTCCACCGTGGGCTCTGCCACAAGAACCGTCTGGAACCGGCGTTCCAGGGCGGCATCCTTCTCGATATACTGGCGATATTCATCCAGCGTAGTTGCGCCGATACAATGCAGCTCACCACGGGCCAGCATGGGCTTTAAAAGATTGCCTGCGTCCATACTGCCTTCGGTTTTACCGGCGCCCACAATAGTATGCAGCTCGTCGATAAATAGGATGATCTGACCCTCGCTGTTTTTCACTTCATTCAGGACCGCCTTCAAGCGTTCCTCAAATTCGCCCCGGTATTTGGCACCTGCCACCAGAGCGCCCATATCCAGGGAGAAAATCGTCTTATCCTGAAGATTTTTCGGCACGTCACCACGGACGATGCGCTGGGCAAGGCCCTCGGCAATGGCAGTCTTACCAACGCCGGGTTCACCGATGAGGACCGGGTTATTCTTGCTCTTTCTGGACAGGATACGGATCACATTCCGAATTTCCTCGTCACGTCCGATCACAGGATCCATTTTCTTCTCACGGGCCTGCTTGACCAGATCTGTGCCATACTTGTTGAGGGCATCATAGGTGCCCTCAGGATTATCGGTGGTGACCCGGGCGCTGCCACGAATCTCTTTCAGGGTTTTCAGGCAGGCCTCGGAGGTGATGTTGTAGGTCTCAAAGAGCCTTTTCATGGAACTGTTGCCCTTGGCAATAAGACCCAAAAGCACATGCTCCACGGAGACAAAATCGTCCCGCATGCTCTCCGCCACCTTCTCCGCCTCCGTAAAGGCGGTATCCACGTCACGATTGATATAGACCTTACCCGCTTCCCGTCCGCCACCTGTGACGGCGGGCAGACGAGCCACAAGCTCCTTGGTGGCGGCAGTAACAGAGGCAGCCGTAACACCCATTCGAGTTAAAAGCTGGGGCACAAGGCCATCTTCCTGCATCAAAAGGGCCAAAAGTACATGGCACTGTTCAATCTGTTGATTATCATGTTCCTGGGCAATGTTCTGAGAAAGCTGAACCGCTTCCATGGTCTTCTGTGTAAACTTCTGTACATTCATAAACAATACTTCCTTTCCGTAGGATTATGTTTTAGCACTCTCGCCTTTTGAGTGCTAATTCTCTTTGTGCTCATAGTAACGCCCAAAGCCCATTTTGTCAATAGGAATTTGTGAATGAATTTTTAATTTTATTCTATGAAAAAAGCCGACTGACCTTCCTGGGAAAATCAGCCGACTTTTCGGTTATTCAGGATCGCAGATGATATGTTTCACCACTTGAGCCATGGTTTCCATTTCAGAAAGGGTGGTATATTCTCGAACGCTGTGGATCTCGTGCATGCCGGTGGCCAGCACCAGGCAGGAGATCCCATGGGCAGAAAGGAAGCTGGCATCGCTGCCGCCGCAGGCCCGCTCGAATACAGGGCTGAGGCCATTGGCCTTTGCCGCACGGGAAAACCGTTGGCACAAATCGGAGGACTCTGACACAGCCCAGGCATTATATACGGTCTGGGCAGTAACCTCCGCCTGTGCCCCCATTTCCTCCGCCGCCCTTTCAAAGCAGGCTACCATATGATCCCGCTGGGCCATGGCAGAAGCATGATTCAGTGACCGGGTCTCCCCTTCCACAAAACAGCTTTCCGGCACGATATTGCCGCTGAGTCCGCCCTTGATAATACCGATATTTGCCGTGGTATCCTCATCGATCCGCCCCAACTTCATCATAGACACCGCTTTGGAAGCCACGGTGATGGCATTGACACCTTCCTCCGGGGCAAGGGCCGCATGAGCAGCCTTTCCGGTAATATTGGCAATGATTCGGACGCCGGTGGGTGCGGCTAAAACCGCCCGCCCGATTTCTCCATCCGTATCCAATACATAGCATTCCTTGGAACAAATGCGGCTGTAATCCAGACGCTTTGCACCCTCCACAAAATATTCCTCGCAGGCAGTAAAAATGATCTCAATATCTCTATGCTGTAAATTTTCATCCTGGATCTGACGAATGGCCTCTAAAAACTCCACGATGCCTGTTACATCGTCACCGCCCAAAATGGTGGTTCCGTCCGTATGAATGAGGCCGTCCGGCTCCACGGTGATCTTTTTATTCTCACAGGGAGTCACGGTGTCCATATGGGCTGTAAATAATAAAGGTTCACCTGGTAGGCTTCCCTTCAAATATCCATAGAGACTGCCGCTACCGGTTTCAGGAAAGGCGTTATCCTCGGAAACCTCAAATCCAAGGGTCAGTAGCTTCTGTTTGAGACATTTTCTGATTTCGGTTTCCTGCTTCGATGGAACGGCATAGGCTGTAAGTTCCAAAAATTCATTTAATAATGCAGACATAGCTTCCTCCGTGGGACATCAGTCCCAGTCAATTTCAGTTCCGCAATTTATGGGAAAAAGAAAAGACCCGACACATCAGTGTCAGGTCTTTGGAGCGGGTGACGAGGCTCGAACTCGCTACCTCCACCTTGGCAAGGTGGCGCTCTACCGGATGAGCTACACCCGCAACTTGCAGGATTTATTATACACTTATTTTGAAATTTGTCAAGCACTTTTTTCAAAAAATCAAAAAACTTTTTTCTTCGACAAAACCTGCTCTTTTCACACCCTTGTAATTTACTTTCCCATACGGTATAATGAATACACAAAGCGTGAACAAAGGAGCGTGTGACATATGCCACAGGGATTCTTACATGATAAATTGGACGTTAAGGTACTGATCCTTTTCATTCTCGCCCGTATTGATACGCCGCTGGATGTGGATCAGATTTATGAGGTGGCCTATCAGGATGACAGCCTGAACTATTTTGTTCTGGCGGAAAGCCTGCCGGAGCTGAAAGACACCGGGCATCTGGATGTGGACGAAAGGGGCCGCTATACCATCACAGAAAAGGGCCGCAAGCAGGGCAGCTATGTGGAGGATTCCCTGGCCATCCCCGTGGTACAGAAGGTATCCGTGGCTATCCAGCAGAAAATTGACCAGCTTCGCCGTGAAAGCCTTCTTTCAACCGAAGTGACCCAGGATGAAAACGGCTGTTGGGTGGCTACCCTCCACTACAGAGACGACAATAAGCCTCTAATGAGCATTTCCCTGCTGGCCCCCAACGAAAACCACGGTAAAGCCATGGCAGAAAATATGCGGAAAAATGTGGCTTCCATTTATAAAGCAGCTATGGACGCAGCCACAGATCAAGAACGAATTCGGAGAAAACAGCGAAATGAAGATTGACACCTCCACCGGAAATACCATCCGCACAGAGATGATTCGCTGCGGCTATACCCTGGAATCCCTTTCTGAGGAAACCGAAATTTCTAAGACGGTCCTGCAAGGGATCCTCCACGGACGTGCCGCCACCATCAGTACCAGAAATATTGTGGCTCTGGCCCGCACCTTTGGCTACAGCGCAGCGGAATTTATGGACCTCCTGTCCGGGAATCCGCCACCGGAAGTGCCCGTCCAAGCAGAAACCGCCATATAAACGAGGAAAGCACCTGCCCCCAGGTCAATGTCACTAAGTTAGTGACACTGGCCCCAAACACAGCTCCATAACGAGTG
>CAZEPQ010000149.1:0-4622 GCA_964514175.1 uncultured Oscillospiraceae bacterium | reverse complement strand
GGCTACATTCCCGTGGATGAACTGATAAAAGCGGAACAGGCATGACCGAAATCATACCTGTTCCAAGAAATTCGCATATTACTGTTTTACGACCACCGAGCATTGGATAGAAACTTTTTGCTTCTATTTTACCCAACACTGAAACATTATTTCGATAATAAACAGGAATCGCTATTTGTTGCTGGAGCTATCCAAATCATCAAAAACACGATGCCCGGAGAGCCTTTCGCCCCTCCGGGCATTGTTTACATTCTGTCGACACAATGGCAGAGATTATTGACTCAATTATGCTGCCTCATGACAAAACTCCGGCGGACCCTCTGGGGATCCGCCGGAGCATCGTTATTTGGGGGATAATTATAAAGGAGTGGTTTGGTTACAGCATAGCCAGGATCTGCGCCTTGGGGCGGGCTCCGGCGGCCTGATTGACGATCTTGCCCTCCTTCACCACCATCAGGGTGGGGATGGACATGACCTGATACTCGTTTGCCAGCTCCGGTTCCTCGTCCACATTCACCTTGCAGACCTTGATATCCTCACGCTCGGAAGCAATCTCGTCCAGAATGGGAGAGACCATACGGCAGGGACCGCACCAGGAAGCCCAGAAGTCCAGCAGCACGGGCTTGTCGCTGTTTAAAACTACCTCATTAAAATTACCTTTATTTACATGGATCACAGACATAATGTTTCCTCCTTGATTTCTGTTTGTTATTCTTTATGGCTTTATTATACCATATTTTTTCGGAACTTCTGTGATATTATCACCAAAGAAATAAATTTCATCCCACATTGACAACAGCATACCAAACTGACACACTCAAATCAAGGACAAATCTTCGGAATCGCCCGAAAAAAGAGGCGGAACCATGTTGCCTATTTCCAATTGATCTCCGCATCCTCCATGATTTCCAGATCCCTGAATATCCGTGCCACAGCCCCCTGATAATCTGTCAGGGTGGTGGCCTTCCGCAGGGCTTTCTGATGCTTGTCCCGATCCGCAAAGCACAGGATCATAAAGCCCCAGAGCTCCTTCATGCGGAACATGGTATTTCGGGGGCTGCCCAAACGCTCAGCGGTCTCCTCAAAAAGTGCCTCGTGGAACGCTTCAAGGGTCTTTTTCTCCAGGGTGCCGGTTCCCTTCATCTGCATCACCAGGGCCGGATTTGCCACCAGGCCCCGGCCCAGCATCAGTGCTTCGGGGGCCTTTTTTTCCGCAAAATATCGCTTCAAATCACCCTTTACCGCAATGCCGCCAGAAAGGCACAGGGACGCACGACTGTTTGCCGCCGCATAATCCCAGCCCTCCCACCGAACGGGATACTTATAAAAATCCTTCTGGACCCGGGGATGCACCGTAAGCTCCGGGATGGGGTAGCAGTTATAAAGCTCCAACAGAGCCTCAAATTCCGCCGGATCCTCCTTACCCAAACGGGTCTTGATGGATATCTTGATGGGGCACTTTTCAAAAATCTCGTCCAGAAAGCGCTCCAATTCCTCTTTTCGGGACAGGAATCCCGCGCCCTTGCCCTTGGCACTGACCGTACCGGAGGGACAGCCCAGATTCAGGTTCACTTCCTCATAGCCAAATTCATGGAGAGCCTTCGCCCCCTTCAAAAAATTCTCCGCATTGTTGGTCAGGATCTGGGGCACCAAAATGATCCCCTGATTATTCTCCGGGGCCACCTCCCGCTGATCCCGCTTGGTCAGAGCAGGGCCGGAGTACGTCGGGGAGAGAAAAGGCGTATAGTACCGATCCACACCGGGGAAATATTTATGATGAACACGGCGAAAAATGTCGTCGGTAATGCCCTCCAACGGGGCGCAGTAATACTTCATAGGACACCTCATTTAGTAATGTGCCTCTATCATATCACAGCGGCAGAGGTATTTTCAACTGTGCCCTATCTATTGATTTTTCTCCCAAAACTGGTACAATACCATTAGTCAGAAAATCAAGAAATGAGGTGAGTTTCTTGAAAAAGATTATATTTGTATTATCCCTTCTGCTGCTTTTAGCGGGGTGCGGACAGCAGCAGAGTATGAATATTCCATCGCCATCCCCCTCTGTCTGGGGAGAAGTCACAGCAGCAGCAATTTCTCCCAACGCAGCACCAACCCCAACGCCGACACCCGCCCCCGTACCAACTCCAACACCCACCCCTACGCCCCAACCTACCTTTGAGGACGTACAGGCCCGAGGCTACCCGGTGCGGCTGCAATATCCCGACGCAGAGACCCGCACCGACCCTTATCATGAAATAAACAGCGTGTTGATTGACGAACTGACCTATGTAAAAGTCTCGGATCTGCAGCAGGTATATACCTGGCTCATTCCTGCGGAGACAGAGGATGGCGTTTGTTTCCCCACCATCTGGGGCAGCACCACAGAACCATTCGAAACACCGATCGAGTTCCACCACATCCCTCTGGAAGCTCTGTCGGGCCGCTGTATTCGCGCAAAGGACGAGCTTTGGGTGCCCCTACGGGCACTCTCCAGAGCCACCGGTCTCTATCTTCTGTGGGATTCCGAAAATAGCCTCAGCTACGTTTGTCCCATTCCAGATACCCGGAATATTCCGCAGGGAGTCCGGGTCCCCATTCTGCTGTATCATGAGGTGGACGACGAACCCTGGAGTATGGAAACATTGTTCATGTCCTGCGAAGACATGCGTTTACAGCTACAATATTTGCAGGACAACGGCTACGAACCGATCTTCTTCTCTGATCTGATCCATCTTTCAGACTACGATAAGCCGGTTCTGTTGACCCTTGACGACGGCTACGTCGGCAACTACGAGAACCTCCTTCCTCTGCTGAAGGAATTCAACATGAAGGTCACCATCTTTATTATCCCGGAGCTGCTGGACACGGAGCATTATCTCACTACGGTTCAGGTTCAGGAGCTGGCAGCGTCCAGCCTGGTATCCATTCAAAGCCACACCATGGATCATACGGAACTGGGAGAAAGTAGCTATACTGACCAGCTCTACCAGATCAAACAGTCTCAGCTTGAGATCACTCGCATCACTGGTAGGATTCCCTATGTGCTGTCCTACCCCTGCGGCAGCTTCAATGACGACACCCTGACCATTGTTCCGGGTTACTATTCTTTCTGCGTTAAGAGCATCGGCGGAACATGGTATACAGAATCCTCTGACTATTTTACCATAGAACGCTCTGACGTACCTCGCAGCACACAAATCGGGCAATTCGCCCAGTTGTTGGAGTAAACAATTTGACAAAATCCACGGGGAAACTGTGGATTTGCGCCCTTTTGTGTAATTTTTTTGAATCTAAATGCAGAATAATTGACTTCCGACTTCATCAGTGATATCATAGAATTCACAGAATCTTCACAACATTTTACAGGAGTAAATTATATGGCAATTATGACAAAAAAGGCACATCGTGCCGATGGTGCAGAACAGCCCTCCATTAAGGCCGGCATGTTCCGCATCCGCATTCCCTTTGTCCATGCCCCCTGGGAAATTCCCGAGATGATCCAAGCCATGGTGGTATTTGTCACCGGCGTTTCCGCAGTGGCCTACCTCCAGGATATTTTTGGGCTGGACTTTAAGGTGGCACTGGCCATCGTCTGCGTCCACGAATTACTGTATGTAATTCAGAACATTGTGGGCGACCCCATTGTAGGCGGCTGGATCACTCCGGCCATCCCCCTGATCACCACCTGGCTTTTGGGCTTCTCCGATACCACGGAACGGATACAAGCATTGGTCATGCTACAGCTCATATTAGGTCTGCTGTATCTGGTTTTGGGCATCACCGGACTGGCTGCCAAGCTGGTCAACAAGGTCCCTGTGTCCGTTAAGGCAGGCATTCTGATCGGTGCCGGTTTCTCGGCTGTCATTGGCAAATACGGCTTTGCCTCTGTGGAGAGCGGCGGCATCGGCTTCTACGGCAGCCCCATCAGCTTCTCTGTGGGCGTGCTGGCGGCCCTGTTCCTGCTGTTCTCTGTGGGCTTCAATCTCCAGAAAATGAAGCCGGGACATAAATTCCTAAAATTCCTGGGCAAGTGCGGCTTCGTGCCGGCACTGCTGTTGGCCTATGTGGTGGGCATTATCTGCGGCGAAATCTCCATGCCCGTGGATGTGCTGGCAGACGGCATTATCTTCAATCCCCTGCCCGGTCTCAAGCAGGTAGTTTCCAGCTTCAGCCTGGTAGCTGTGGGCTTCCCCTCCTGGGATGTGATCTCCTCCGCCGCCGTTATGGCTGTGGTGGCCTATATCATCTCCTTCGGCGATATTGTTACCGGCAGCGAGTTCCTGGAGGACACCAAGAACTACCGTCAGGACGAGCTCATTACCGTGAACCCCAACCTGACCAACATCTGCTGCGGCATCCGCAACATCATCCAGAGCCTGTTCTGCCCCACTGTTACCATGTCCGGCCCTCTCTGGAGCGCCATGATGGTCACAGTCTGCGAGCGTTACAAGACCGGCAAGGAGAATATGTACTCCTTCTTTGGCGGCGCCATCACCTTTAACCTGACCAAGTGGATCTGCTGTCTGATCCTGCCTCTGGTGGCTCTGATCAAGCCCATCCTGCCCCTTTCCATGAGCCTGACCCTGATGATCCAGGCCTTCGGCTGCTTCTATGTGGCG
>CAZEPQ010000148.1:0-4638 GCA_964514175.1 uncultured Oscillospiraceae bacterium | reverse complement strand
ATCCATCACCCATGAGGGTGGGAACAGCGATGTCAAATGCAGGACCAACAGGCAGGGAAGTGGTTGCGGTCATGTAGTAGGTGTAGGGGGTGTCGTACTCGTTGTGCAGAGTACGGAGCAGCTCGGTGAAATCGTCCAGGCTCATGGTCTCGTTCTCGTAAGAGATACCCAGTGCATCCAGCCAGTCGGCACGGGTAACCAGACCATTGGAGGTCAGAACGCCATCGGCGATGGAGGAGAAGGCCAGCATAGCACCGTCAGTCAGGGTGTCTTTCTGAACATCTTCGGGCATAGTTGCACGAACTGCAGCGTAGTTGGGCATATATTCGTCAACATATTCGTTGATGTCGATGATGATCTCTTCCTCGTAGGCCTTGGACAGACCGGCAGTGTAATACTCATATGCGGGAATCAAATCACACATATCGCCGGAGGCGACCATCATGTTGAACTGCTCAGAAGCGGTGGAGGAGGGGACCTCCATAATATCGAGCTTTACGCCAGTAGCAGCCTCTGCATCGTCAATGCAGTTGAAGTTCATGTTGGAATCCACGAAAGTGGAGTAGGGGGGCTGATAGTACCACATGGTGATCTCGTTATCACCCTCCAGAGGATAGGTGATGAACTCCTCAGCCATGGCGGCGGTGGGATCCATGACAGGCTCTTCCACGGGTTCTTCCACTACGGAGCCTTCAGCAGCGGGCTCTTCGGCAGCGGGCTCCTCAGCGGGAGCTTCTGCTTCAGGGGCGGCAGCCTCTTCGGCGGAAGCGGGAGCAGAAGCGGTTTCGGCAGCGGAAGATGCAGCCTCAGAGCCGCATGCAGTCAGCAGACCGAATACCATAGCCAGTGCCAGGATCATCGCAAGGATCTTGGATGTCTTCATATTAGTCTTCCTTTCTTACATGTGATACCTGTATAGGTATTCTTATTATAGAATGGATATTCGGCAGATTCAATTCTGATTCCGCAGATACCCATTCGTGTTTAGAATAGAATATATCCAGACGTAACATCTTGGTAATATTCTACCTCATAAAATATACAAAATTGAACCCTATATGTCAACCGTACAGCATAAAATGACACGACAGGGGCACAAACAGAAACAATTATTTGAATGTTTTGGGAGAATAAAATCTACAGAGGGGATGCCGAATCAAAATGAATTCCGCCCCTCGAACTGAGGGGCGGATAAACGAATCAATTCATATTGTTTTGAAGCTGCCGCAGCAGCACCTCTTCCCGGAGCATACGGCCCTGATCCAGAAGGTAACGCATCTTCTTGGTGTCGCCTCCTGCCAGGGCATCACGGAACACGGTGAGATTATGGATCAGGGTGTCCATTTCCTCCACCAGGGGGCCCTGATTCATCTCAAACAGTGCCGTCCACATGTCTGGGTCCAGCTTTGCCACTCGGGTCATATCCTGGAAGGAGCCTGCGGTGAAGCCCAGAGTCATGCCGGAGGTGGGGCTTTTAATGTAGGCAGAGGACACCACATGTGCAAGCTGAGAGGTATAGGAGATGATCACATCATGGCGGTGGGGATCGGTGATTTGAATTCGGGAAAAGCCAATGGCTTTGGCGATGGTGCTGAGGGTCTCCACCGCGTCTTTATCGGTCAGCTTGGTGGTGGTAATAATGTAGCTGGCGTTTTTGTACATGTCAGCGTCGGAACTGGCAAAGCCTGCGATCTCCTTGCCGGCCATGGGATGGGTGCCCACATACCGAATGTCATTATCATAGTAGAGCTGATCCACTTGGGATACAATGGGCTCCTTGACGCCGCAGATATCCGCAACAATGGCTCCGGGCTTGAAATCGCCCACATGTTCCTTAAGATAATCCAGCGTCGGCTGGGGCGGCAGCGCCACAAAGACCACATCCGCCACAGAGGGGTCGGTGAATTCTTCGTCAATGGCCCCCATGGACAGGGCGAATTCTACAGTTTTGTGGTTCCGGGTGGTACCGAAGACCTTGTGTGCGGTATATTGTTTCAGAGCACGGCAGATGGAGCCGCCAATAAGGCCCATGCCCACTACAGCGATGTTCATAACGTTCATTCCTTATTTTCAAAGATACGGAGATTTTATCACCTTAATGCGTGAAAGTCAATAGATTTTTCACTGGCGCAGCAGCGGTGGATGAGGGAAACGGCAGTACGCTTTCGCCAATGACTTTTCGATTATCGAACTTTTCCCTGCCGGCGGGCTGAGGGCAGCCCGCCCTACACAAAGGTAGTTTAATTGTAGGGCGGCTTGCCCTCAAGCCGCCGTGCGGTAGTACGAATTCGCCGAAATTTCCCGATTATTGTACTCTCTACCGTAACCCTCCCTGGCTCGCCTTGCGCCGAGCCAGCTCCCCCAAGGGGGAGCCAAGAGAGGTGTGCAGCCACCGCTATGGAGGGAAGATTTGGCCACCTGCGGCGGCTTGTGATGCAAATAATCCCCCGGAAGAGGACTCTTCCGGGGGAACGCTGATGCTTTGTATTACAGACGATACTTGGGCTGTGCGTAATACTTGGTGTGAAGGATGTGGTGTGCCTTCTCGCCGCCCCAGGCGCCCAGATAGTTTGCGTAAACTTCCTGAACAATGGGGTTGTTGTGGCTTTTACGCAGTTCCTTGTTGGCATCGGCGTCATACAGAGCCTTTGCACGGAGGGCGCGATAGTCCACAAAATTCTTGACGTTGGCGGGAACGTAGGGCTGACCGCCGCCGTTGACACAGCCGCCGGGGCAGCACATGACCTCGATGAAGTCATATTCCTTCTCGCCTCTGCGGATGGCATCCAGCAGATCGCCTGCGTTCTTGGTGCCGGAGACGACAGCCACGCGGACAGTCTTGCCGGGAAGCTCATAGGTAGCTTCCTTCACATTGTCGAAGCCACGGACCTCGTGGAATTCCAGAGGCGCGTTCTCTTCGCCGGCCAGGATGGAGGACACGGTACGAAGGGCTGCTTCCATAACGCCGCCGGTGACGCCGAAGATGTCGGCTGCGCCGGTGGAGATGCCGAAGATGGGGTCAAACTGCTCGTCGGGCAGGGAAACGAAGTCCAGACCGGCGCGCTTGATCATCTCGCCCAGTTCGCGGGTGGTGATGGAAACGTCCAGATCCTTGCAGCCGGGAGCGGCCTCCATGTCGGGGCGCTGAATCTCGTACTTCTTTGCGGTACAGGGCATAACGGAGACCACGAAGAGGTTCTTGGGATCAATGCCCATCTTCTCAGCATAGTAGGTCTTCATAAGAGCGCCGAACATCTGCTGGGGAGACTTGCAGGAGGACAGGTTGGGCAGGAAATCGGGATGATACTGCTCTGCGTACCGGATCCAGCCGGGAGAGCAGGAGGTGATGAGGGGCAGAGTGCCGCCGTTCTTGATACGGCCCAGCAGCTCGTTGCCTTCCTCGATGATGGTAAAGTCAGCAGCGGTGTTTACATCGAAGACACCGTCGAAGCCCAGACGGCGCATTGCGGCGACCATCTTACCCTCAACATTGGTGCCGATGGGCATGCCGAAGCATTCGCCCAGACCTGCACGGACGGAGGGAGCAGTGGCGATGACCACATGCTTGTCGGGATCTGCCAGAGCGTCCCAAACCTTTGCGGTGTCGTCACGCTCGGTGAGGGCGCCGGTGGGACAGTTGACGATACACTGACCGCAGGAGATACATGCGGTCTCCACCAGGCCACGGCCGAAGGGAGAGCCAACTTCGGTCTCGAAGCCTCTCTCGTTACAGCCGATCACGCCTACACCCTGAGCCTGGCATGCGGCGACGCAGCGGCGGCACAGGACGCACTTGGAGTTGTCACGGACCAGGTGAATGGCAGAATCCTCGATCTGGGGCTTGAGGTCGTCGGTCTTAAAGCGGACCTGTTCGATGCCGAAGTCCTTTGCCAGATCCTGCAGCTCACAGGTGCCGCTTCTGCGGCAGGTGAGGCATTCCATGCGGTGGTTGGAGAGGATCAGCTCCAGGGTCATCTTGCGGGCATCACGGACCTGCTGGGTGTTGGTCCAGACTTCCATGCCCTCGTTAACGGGATATACACAGGAGGCGACCAGGCCCTTTGCGCCCTTGACCTCCACCATGCAGATACGGCAAGCGCCGATCTCATTCAAATCTTTCAGGTAGCAGAGGGAAGGAATCTTCACGCCTGCCAGGTTGGCGGCCTGGATAATGGTGGAGCCGGCAGGGGCTTCCACTTCCATGCCATTGATCTTGAGTTTCACAGTATCCATACTTGCCGAGCCTCCTTAACCCTTGTAAATTGCGCCGAACTTACACTTTTCAATGCAGCTGCCGCACTTGATGCACTTGGATGTATCGATCTTGAAGGGAGAGCGGATCACGCCGCTGATGGCGTCTGCGGGGCAGACACGGGAGCAGGCAGAGCAGCCCTTGCACTTGTCGGGATCGATGGTGTAGGAAAGCAGAGCCTTACAGGAACCTGCGGGGCAGCGCTTTTCCACAACGTGGGCCACATACTCTTCGCGGAAGTTCTTCATGGTGGACAGGACGGGGTTGGGAGCAGTCTGGCCCAGGCCGCAGAGTGCGTTGCCCTTGATGTGGCTTGCCAGCTCTTCCAGGGTGTCCAGATCCTCCAGAGTGCCCTTGCCTTCGGTGATGCGCTCCAGGATCTCATA
>CAZEPQ010000147.1:0-4673 GCA_964514175.1 uncultured Oscillospiraceae bacterium | reverse complement strand
TTCTTCTACGGTGGTAACTTTAGACTTTGCCATTGGAATCATTCCTTTCATTATTAAGGGTACACAGTACCCTCATTTTATCACTAATATGATACTGTTTATTCCCCCAAATGTCAAGCATTTCAGCGGCCCAGAGCCACAAGTCTTGTCCCCGAAGAAACAAGCAATATAAAGATTGTGGAAACGAGCGGCTAATGGCATCTGTAGGGCGGCTTGCCCTCAAGCCGCCGTGCCGCAGTACGTTTTCGCCTAAAACTTCCTGTTATCGTACTGCTTCCCACCGGGCAAGCTCCCACAAAGGGATTCCCCCAGTTCGATGCCCCAACAGTTTCCCCAAAACGCAAAAACTGCCGACAGACCGCTTTGGTCCGTCGGCAGTCATTCTTTTTTTCTCCGGCAGTAAAACTCAGGGAATCATAAACTGCTGCTTTGCATACCACGTCAGCTCGTCCCTGGCCTCGGGATGGGCAATGGAAATAAGCTGCTGCGCCCGCTCACGGACGTTTCTTCCCCGAAGGTGGGCAATGCCGTACTCTGTCACCACATAGTCCACATAGTTTCTGGGAATGGACACGATGGCGCCGGGTTTGAGCTGGGGCGTGATCTTGGACACACCCTTGGCGGTAGCCGCCTGGAAGGCCAGGATACCTCGTCCGCCCTTGGAGTGCAGTGCGCCGTAGGCAAAGCAGAAGGCGCCGCCGGTGCCGGAAAACTGTCTGGGACCGATGGACTCGGAGCAGACCTGACCGGTAATGTCCATTTCAATGATGGTATTGATGGATACCATGTTGTCATTTTTGCAGATCTCGCCGGGGTCCACCGCTTTGTATGTAGGCTGGAGCCGCACATTGGGGTTGGTGGACAGGGTTTCGTACAGGGCCAGATCGCCGCCGGCAAAGGAGCCGATGTGCAGACCCTTGTTGTAATTCTTTCGCTGGCCGGTAATGACCCCCTTGCGGATCATTTCGCCCATGATGGAGGTGAACATTTCCGTATGCAGGCCCAGATCCTTCCGTTCCATAAGGTGATGGCCTACGGCGTTGGGCATGGAGCCAATACCAAGCTGGATGCAGTCTCCGTCGTGGACCAGCTCCGCCACATTGGCGCCGATGCGTTCCTCCACCTCAGTGGTCTCCATATCCGGCACCTGAAGGGGGGCGTAGTCCACCTCGGTCAGCACGGTGACATCACGGACATGGATCCGCAGACCGCCCTTGACCCGGGGAAGCTGGGGGTTGACCTCCAAGATGATGGTGTCACAGGTGTTGAAGGTGGCCTCCTCCCACATGTTTGAAAGGCCCAACTGGAAATAGCCCTTCTCGTCCATGGGGCTGACGGCTGCCACAAAGGTGTCTCTGGGACGATAATCCGCCATAAAGGTGCCAAAATCGCAGATATCCGCAGGCACAAAGGATACGTTTCTCTGGGTCTGGCCCGTCATCATCTCTCTGCCGTAGAGGAAGGTGGTAAAGCTGATGTGACCGTTCATGGCGGGGTCTGTGACGCAGAGATAATCTCCAGCACGACCCTTGATGCATTTTATGTTCTCCACATAGGGTGCGATCTTATGGAGATTTTCCATAATGACGTTGGACTGATTGCCGTCTCCGGCAAAGCAGACCCGGCTGTGAGAGTGGATGGCCTTCAAACAGTCATCCACGGTGCCTTTTTTCATGTTATAAAGCCGCTCAAATTCTGTCATGGCCAAACCTCCTTAGATATAAAATTGCTCTCTGGCGTAGCGGGTCAGTTCCTCACGAACTTCCGGATGGGCAATGGCAATGAGCTGCTCGGTGCGCTGTTTGACGCTGCGGCCCCGCATTCTTGCCACGCCGTATTCCGTCACGATATAGTCCACATAGTTTCTGGGGATAGTGACGTTGGCGCCGGGACTGAGCTGCCCATTGATCTTGGAGATGCCCTTCTTGGTCATGGAGGGGAAGCAGAGAATGCTCTTGCCGCCCTTGGAATGGATGGCGCCCAGGGAGAAGCACAGGTTTCCGCTGGAGCCGGAGATCTGCCGGGTTCCGATGGACTCCGCGCAGACCTGACCGGTCAGGTCCATCTCGATCAGAGTGTTAATGGCGATCATGTTGTCGATCTTACTGATAACTCCGGGGTCGCAGACATAGGAAGCGGGGCGAATTGCCACCCGGGGCGTTTTGCTCAAGGTCTCATAGAGCCGTTGCTCGCCCCATGCGGCGGAGGCAACGGAGAGGCCCCGGTCAATGTTCTTATGTTCGCCGGTGATGATGCCCTTTTCGATCAGGTCTCCGGCGCCGGTGTTGAACCACTCGGTATGCAGGCCCAGCTCACGGTGATCCATGAGCCGTTGGGCAATGATGTTGGAAAGGGTGCCGGTGCCAAGCTCCAGGCAGTCTCCATCGGACACCAGCTCGGCAATATAATCCGCAATGATAAGCTCGGATTCCGTGGCCTCCTGCTCCGGCACATTGGGCAGCGGGTAGGCCGTCTCGTGGAAGGCCGTCACCTGACTGACGTGAATGTCCAGGCCGCCGTTCATCCGGGGCAGGTTCTCGTTGACCTCCAGGATGATCTTGGTGCAGGTCTCGATGCACTCCTTTTCCCACATCTGGGACAGGCCCACCTGGAAATAGCCCTTTTCGTCCATGGGGCTGACAGCGGCAACAAAGGTATTGCAGGGCTTATAGGAGTTGACAAAGTGGGAATAGTCGCAGATATCGCAGACAATGTGGCTGGTATTGCCGTGCTTCATACCCTCGTTGAAGGCTTCTCCGTAGAGGGGCGAGCCGGTATTGATGTGGCCGTTCATGCCGGGGGCAGTGACAAATTCATAGTCACCGGCACGGGACTTGATGCACTCTACTCCGGTGACCCTGGGGGCCACGGTATGGAACTGGGTCATAAATGCTACCGGCTGGTTGCAGCCTCCGGCAAAGCAGATGTTATCCCCGGACTGGATCAGGTCCAGGCAGCCCTGGAGATTGGTTTTTTTCTGGGTGTGTAGATGGTTCATAGGGTGCCTCCTAGGGAAAAGATTTTTGGTGGGGATACGATCCGGCGATCATGCCTCGCCGATCTTTTTCAGCAGCTTCATCAGATCCTTCCGCTCGTCCTCGTTGAGGGGAGACAGAATCTCTTCGTCAGCCTCGTGGATAGCGTCGTTGAGGGTCACAGCGAACTCGTTGCCCCGCTCCGTTGCGGTCAAAAGATAGCTTCTTGCGTCTCTGGGGTCCGGCTTTCGGGTGATATAGCCCTCCTTCTCCAAAAATACCACGATTTTGGAAACACCGGGATTGGAAAGATACAGATATTTTTCAATGCTGCGCTGATTGACGGATTCACGCTGCCCATACCAGGCGATATAGATCAGGGTCATGGCCTGATACATGTTGACACCCAGGGCCTTCAGCGCCCGGTCGTGAATGCGGGTGACCCGCCACTCCATCTTCCGCATACGGCTGGAGAGGGAGTTGGGAGCGGCAGTATTGGGAAATTCGGTTGGGGCCATAGCGCTACCTCTTTCTGAATATTTCACAGTTAAATATTGCATAATTATATTTAGAATATTATACCATGGTGAAAATAGGGTGTCAACAAGCACGAATTTAGTAAAAGTCTTGCAGGACAATATGTTCAGAAAAAAGACGTGCGGGGAAACTTCCCCACACGAATGTATTACTGATTTGGTTTTTCGATGACAATGGCGCACATCTTTACAAACATTTCTTTCACCACGGGGATCTTTGCCAGCGGCTTGAAGTAAGACCGCAGAGGAAGCTCCCGATACCACAGGGGCGTGATTCCTAACTGCTCCAACATCCGGCGGAAACGGCGAATGGTCATCTTGTTGATATAATTCAAAGACTCCTGTCCATTTTCGCCTGGGCCAAAGCGCAGTTCCAGACGCTCTTTTTCGTCAGGCAGTCGCCGCACCAGATCCTTATAGGCGGCGATGAGGGTCTTTTCAGAAAACAGCATATGTACCCAGGGAATACCGATAACGTCACTGAGATGGGCGCCGGTGGGATGGTAATAAGGTGGAAAATTGATATATACGTGTCCGCCGGGTTTCAGCAGCCGCAGACTCTCCCGAATGGCACCCTCAGGATCAGAAACATGTTCCATAAAATCATTCATAATAATTGTGTCGAAGGAGTTCTCCGGCAAATCTAATGCCGTAGCATCTCCACAGATAAAGCGGAACCGATCCTGATAGCCTAATTGCGCCGCAAAAGCCTCTGCTTCCTCCTTATAATGGGCCACAACATCTACACCGGTGACCATTTTGGCTCCTACGGAGATGTAATATAGACTTTTTCCCGAAGCACCGCAGCCCATGTCCAGGACATCCTTTCCCATGAACATCTCCGTTGCGGTGTATTCCGGCGCAAAGCTGGCAATCGTCTTTTCGCCCCACTGAAACTGCCACTGAGCATAGGTCTGCTTCCCGTCATTCTGTAGATTAAAGGGATGTACCACCGGTGGAAACAATTTGTTGATGGCCTTCAGCAGCCCCACAGCAATACCCATCGTATTATCCTCCCAATTCTCAATCTCCATGTTTTACTCGTAATAGCCTACCACACTCATTCTAAAAATTCAATAAAATCCCCCGGAATTCCACAGAATTTATAAAAAGGGCACGTTGCAAAATAGCGCAAAATAAAAAAGGTCTCCAGTTAGCCCTA
>CAZEPQ010000146.1:0-4715 GCA_964514175.1 uncultured Oscillospiraceae bacterium | reverse complement strand
CCGGATTTTTTTACAAAATTCTGGTGGATGCCCCCTGCTCCGGCGAGGGCATGTTCCGCAAGGAAGAGGCCGCCATCACCGACTGGAGCCAGGACACCGTGGAAATGTGCGCCGCACGGCAGGCCGAAATTCTGAATTCTGCCGCAAAAATGCTGCGTCCCGGCGGACTTCTGTGCTACTCCACCTGCACCTTCGCCCCGGAAGAGGACGAGGGGGCCATGGCCGCATTTTTGTCCCGGCACCCGGAGTTTCATGTGGCGGCAGTGGATGCTCCCTGGCTTTCTCCCGGCAATCCCGCATGGGGACAGCCGGAGAACCCGGAAATTGCCCACACCTTCCGCCTCTGGCCCCACAAGCTGGGCGGCGAGGGACACTATGCGGCGCTGCTGCAAAAGGATGGTGACGCAGACTGCGGGTTTTTGCCTCCGCCCAAGGCAGAAAAAGCCCCCAAGGAGCTTCGTGAATTCCTTGATTCCATGGAGATCACCCTGCCGGAGGGCAATCTCATTGCCTTTGGCCCCTCCCTGTACCTTGCTCCCCCGGATATGCCGGATCTCAAGGGTCTGAAGGTGCTCCGTCCCGGGCTGGAATTGGGACAGGCGAAAAAGGGCCGCTTTGAACCGGCTCACGCCCTGGCCCTTTGGCTGGAAACTGCAAAAACCACCGCCGATTTCCCGGCAGATTCCAGAGAAGTCAGCGACTACCTCCACGGCCAGGTGATCCCCGGCACACAGACCGGCTGGACCCTCATTACCGTGGACGGCCTCAACCTGGGCTGGGCAAAGGGCTCCGGCGGACAACTGAAAAATCATTTCCCCAAAGGGCTTAGATGGATGTAACTTTGATCGGCAGATGAAAAAGCATCTGCCGATTCCTTTACCTTGACAATCCTATCAATCTCGTGTATACTTACTTTTACGAAGTAAACGAGTAAAACTCAAAAGTATAAAAGCAGGCGGCACTGCCGCCTCCCGAAAGGATGCATAATTCATGCCCATTACAGATTTGCTGGAACGCAATGCCAAGCTCTACGGCTCTGAAACCGCCCTGGTTGAAATCAACCCGGAAATTCAGGAAAAACGCCGCATCACTTGGAAGGAATACGAGCTCATTATGCCCGCCCCCACTACCGCCTACCGCCGAGAGATCACCTGGCAGGTCTTTGACGAGAAGGCCAATCGTGTGGCAAACATGCTTATGGATCGGGGCATCGGCAAGGGCAACAAGGTTGCCATTCTTCTGATGAACTGCCTGGAGTTCCTGCCCATCTATTTCGGCGTTTTGAAAACCGGCGCCGTGGTCGTTCCCATGAACTTCCGCTTCTCCGCAGACGAAATCGAGTACTGCGTCAAACTCTCTGATACCGACATTCTTCTCTTTGGCCCTGAATTTATCGGTCGTGTGGAGGAGATCTGCGATAACATCAGTGAAAACCGTCTCCTCATGTGTGTAGGCGCCGGCGTATGCCCCACCTTTGCCGAGGACTATGACCATCAGGTGGTCAACTTCTCCTCCTCCGCGCCTCTGGTTCGCATTGAGGACGAGGACGACGCCGCCATCTATTTCTCCTCCGGCACCACTGGCTTCCCCAAGGCCATTCTTCACAACCACGAAAGCCTGATGCAGTCTGCCCGCATGGAGCAGAAGCACCACGAAACAGGCCGGGACGACTGCTTCCTGCTGATTCCGCCCCTGTACCATACCGGCGCGAAAATGCACTGGTTCGGTAGCCTGATCTCCGGCTCCAAGGCGGTGTTGCTGAAGGGCACCACCCCCGAATCTATTCTCGCCGCCATCTCTCAGGAGAAGTGTACCATTGTCTGGCTGCTGGTGCCCTGGGCACAGGATTTGCTGGACGCCCTGGATCGGGGCGATCTGAAGCTGGAGGACTACGACACAAGTCAGCTTCGCCTGATGCACATCGGCGCCCAGCCGGTGCCTCCCGTGCTGGTCAAGCGTTGGCTGGAATACTTCCCCGACCACAAATACGACACCAACTACGGTCTTTCTGAATCCACCGGCCCGGGCTGTGTCCATCTGGGCATGGAGAACATCCACAAGGTCGGCGCCATCGGCGTTCCCGGCTACGGCTGGCAGTGCAAGATCGTGGAGGAAGATGGCGAGTGTGAGGTCAAGCAGGGCGAGGTCGGCGAACTCTTCGTCAAGGGTCCCGGCGTTATGACCTGCTACTACAACGATCCCGAAGCCACCGCACAGGTCCTAACAGAAGACGGCTGGCTGAAAACCGGCGACATGGCCATGCAGGACGAAGACGGTTTCTACTACCTGGTAGACCGCAAGAAGGACGTCATCATTTCCGGCGGCGAGAACATTTACCCCGTGCAGATTGAGGACTTCCTCCGCACCAACCCCGCCGTCAAGGACGTGGCTGTCATCGGTATGCCGGATGACCGTTTGGGCGAGATCACCGCCGCTGTCATCGAGTGCAAGGAGGGCTATTCCCTTACCGAGGACGAGGTAAACAAGTTCTGCCTGGAGCTGCCCCGCTACAAGCGCCCCAGAAAGGTCATCTTCACCCAAGTACCCAGAAACGCCACCGGCAAGATTCAGAAAAATACCCTTCGGGAAATTTACTGTGTCAAGAATCTGGTTGCCGCTCAGGCCGGCCTGAAAATTTAAGTCTATAAAAAACGGAGGCGATTCCTGTAAATCGTCTCCGTTTTTTCTGCTTCTTCGCTGTTGTCCTCACCAAAGGGACAGCAGCGTTTTTTATGCGTCCAAAGAAAGCTGGCTCTGATAGGTTCTGGGGGTGATGCCCTCATATCGGGAAAAGACCGTATCCATGGCTCTGCGGCTGGTGTAGCCCACCTGGGGATAAATATCGTTGGGCGAGATTCCCTGGGCCATAAGCTCTTTGGCCTTAGCGATCCGCAGCTTGTGAATGTATTCCAGGACGCCGATGCCATATTCCTGCTTAAACTGTCGGGAAATGTAGGATACATTGAGGTGGAACTTTTCACTGATGCTGGAAACGCTGATATTGGGATCTGTATAATTCGCCTGAATGTACCGCTGGACCCGCTCTGTGGTGGGTGCCGCCTGGACGCTGCTGCCGTTGGCATGGATGCCGAGGCCCCGGAAATATCGCTGCAAATTCTTATGGAGCGTTTCCTCATCCGGGCTTGCCATCAGTTCCCGGATGTCAATACACTCCCCCTCTGAAAGGGTCAGACGAACATTCAGCGGAAGCTCCAGCATATTGGTGCAGAACCGCAGTTGGTTCGCCACCACCTCCCGGGCCTCATGGAAGCTGTCGTAATAATCGCTGATACGAATCTGCACCATACGGAACAGGTGTTCCGCGGCATCCTCGTACTGGAAGCAAACAAAGCAGTTATAGAACAGCCGCTGTGCGTTGGTAAACTCCTGATCCGTTTTCCGGCTGAGTTCATCGCTGCCTGTGACCACATTCCCACTCCATTTGGAGCTCATAGCCTGCTCCATCAGCGCCTTAGTGGTCAGGAAATTGGTATGCAGGGCAAAGCCGCCCAGATCATACTTTCCAATGGCCATAATAACGTCGACTTGATGATGATCCATCAGAGAAGCCGCACAGGCCTGACACTGTTGAGAAACAAGCTGCCGCAGGGCCTCATGGTTGCCGGAAGGGGGCTGCATCCGCACCCGTGGCTCGCAGAAAAAGCACACCAGAATGCCTTCAACCTCCACAAAATTCAGCTCCGCATAGAGCCCCAGAATGCCACTCAACTCTTCTTTTACCGCGGCATATGCCACCATCTGACCATCGCTGTCACCGCCGTAGGGATGCCGCCGGATCTTGGCAGTCAGGAGCAGGAATGCATCGGATTCAAATTTCAGATCATAGATCCGATAGTAATCCTCCAGCCGTTCAAAGGAGGGTACATTGCCCTGAATCATCTGTTCCAGCGCAAAATCCCGGAGCTTCTGCTGGGCACCTTCCAGCAGTATTTTATCCTGCTGCAAGCACGCATCACTTCTGCGCTGCTGATCAATTATGTAAATACAGCGCGACAAAAGCAGCAACAGCACCGCAGATATCACCGCAAAAACCCACATATCCTGTCCTCCCTTCTGATTTCCCTTATATTTTACCGAATTGTGCTGATTTTTTACAGTGTCAAAAACCGAACAAACCTTCGATTTCCGATTTTTTACCCTGTACGAATTTTTGTACTTTTTATAGGTAAATTTTAAGGCAAGTATTTCACGAACTGGCAATTATCAAGGGCGGACTCTTGGAATACAATAGAGGCAGAACGTCCCGCAATCAGGACAATGTTATGAAAAGGAGGAATTTCAAATGAAAAAACGTTTGCTCGCATCCCTGCTGGCACTGGTGATGATCATATCCCTGCTGGCTGCCTGCGGCGGTGACACAGCATCCGACGTTTCCGCAGAGGAATCCGCTGCAGTGGCAGCATCTGTGGAAGAAACCGCATCGGAAGCCCCCGCTGTGGAAGCTCCTGTGGAGGACCCTGTAGAGGAACCTTCTGCGGAGGAACCCGTTTCTGTGGTTGAAGAACCCGAAGAGGTCGTGGAGGGCCCTGTGGCCGGCGACAAGGACTTTGACTGGTCCGTATTTGAACCTCTGGCGGACGAACCCACCACCCTTACCATGTTCTACACTCAGCCCCCTCCACTGGCAGCCATCATGGACACCCCCAACGACATGAGCTATCTCTATCAGACCTTTGAAGAGATCACCAATGTAC
>CAZEPQ010000145.1:0-4772 GCA_964514175.1 uncultured Oscillospiraceae bacterium | reverse complement strand
GGTGAGAAGCTCACCGGCGGCATGGGCGCAGGCTCCAAGCCTGACATCGGCAAGAAGTCTGCAGAGGAGAGCCGTGCAGCCATTGCCAAGATGCTTGAGAACACCGACATGGTCTTCATCACCGCTGGTATGGGCGGCGGCACCGGCACCGGTGCGGCTCCCATCATTGCTGATATTGCCCGTGAGTCCGGTGCTCTGACTGTGGGCGTTGTTACCAAGCCCTTTAAGTTTGAAGGCGCCCGCCGTATGGCTCAGGCCGAGGAAGGCATCGTGAGCCTGTCCGACAAGGTGGACTCCCTGATCATCATTCCCAATGATCGCCTCAAGTATGTCACCGACCAGAAGATCACCTTTGCCAACGCATTCGGTATTGCCGATGACGTGCTGAAGCAGGCTGTTTCTTCCATCTCTGAGCTGGTTGGTTACTCTGAGAATGTCCTCATCAACCAGGACTTTGCAGACGTTTCCGCTGTTATGCGGGACGCAGGCCGTGCTCACATGGGCGTAGGCACCGCTTCCGGTAAGGAAAAAGCTGAGGCTGCTGCTATGGCTGCTGTGTCCTCTCCTCTGCTGGAGACCTCCATCAACGGTGCAAGCGGCGTGCTCATCAATGTCACCGGTTCCCCCGATATGGAGCTGGACGATGTGGAGACCGCAGCCAATATCGTTATGGAAGCAGTCAGCCCCGATGCAAACATCATCTTCGGAGCTACCTTCGATCAGGAACTGGAAGATGCACTCCGTGTTACCGTCATTGCTACCGGCTTTGATGAGGGCGGCAAGGGTGTCTATTCCGCTGCCGGTGAAAAGGCTCAGGCTGAGCCCGCGGCTCCCAGCAGCACTGACATCGACGATATCTTCCGCATTTTCAACCGCAGATAAGAGAATTCGAAGCCGCCTCGAAATACGGAATGTATTTTGAGGCGGCTCTTTTTTTCAGAAAGGACTCCTATGGACTTACAAGCAATCTCTTCCTTTGACAGCTTCACATTGACCGCGCTGCTCATTACCGCTGTCATTTGCCTTCTGGCGATCCTGATCTCCTGGTATACCGTCCGAGGACGGATCCAGCTTTCCCAGATCATTCTGGGCCTGTTTGCGTTTGTGCTGGTGATGATGCTGGAGAATATCTTCTCCGTGGCCTGGGACCCCGCTACAAAGCCCACGTCAGGGCCGGTATACGCCATATACCTTACGATATCCATTGTGGTGAGCCGCGAGGCCATTCGTTTCCTGATTATGAAATTCGGTCTTGTGGACCGCTTCCGGGATACGGACTCTGCCATCGGCTTTGCCCTTGGCTTTGCCGGGTTGTACCTGTTCACCTGTGCGTTCTACTATTTCAACCTCTATACCACCCTCAACGAGTATTTGACCAACGGAGCTGACGCTTTCTTTGTCAATGCGGGGGCGGACAGCGAGGAGGCCTACGAGCTGCTTCTGGCTATCAAGGAGCAGACCGGATGGCAGTACATCTTTACCGGAATCAACCGTGCTTTCTATATGGTGCGGGAGATTTCCCTGTCTGTGCTGGTGTGGTATGGTCTGACCAATGAGAAAATGCGGATGTGGTTGGTGCTGGCACCTGTGATGCACATCATTGCCATGCTGCCGGACTGCATGTTCTCCGCGTCCCTGCTGGAAAATTCCTATGTGAAGGATGTGCTGACCTTTGTGCTTTCCGGCGGAATCGTCTTTGTGGCGGCCAAGGCCTACAATAAGAATGAGGACCAAGTGGCCCACTTCAAGGTTGAAAAGCTTCGTGCCAGAAAAAGAAGATAACGAGCAAAAGGTACACGTTTGTGTGCCTTTCGCTTTGAATCTATAATCAGAATTCGAACTAATTGAGGAGAAAAACAAGATGAAGACAACGAAAGAACGTGTCGGCAGCGATGCAATGGGTACGGAAAAGATACCAACCCTGATTCTGCGGTTTGCAATTCCGGCCATCCTGACCATGCTGGTCAATGCCCTGTATAACTTTACGGATAAGATCTTCGTGGGCCAGGGCGTGGGTGCAGTTGGTATGGCTGCAACTACGGTTTCCATGCCTGCCATGAGCATTATGGTTGCCATTGCCACTCTGGTGGGTACCGGTGGCAATGCGCTACTGGCCATCAAGCTGGGGGAGGGGAAACGAGGGGAAGCCGAGGGAATCTTGGGCAACTCGGTGGTGCTGGTGAGTTTGCTGGCTGTGATCTTCACTGTGCTGGGTGAGATCTTCGTGGAGCCCATTCTTCTGGCCTTTGGTGCCGATGCGGACATTTTACCCCATGCGGTTACATATCTGCGGATCATCATTGGCGGTATGCTCTTCCAGAGTCTGTCCTCCGCCATCTGTAATTACATCCGTACGGAGGGAAACCCCACCCGGGCCATGGTCAGCTCCATGTCCGGCGTAGTGGTAAATATCATCCTGGATGCCCTTTTTGTTATGGTATTCAAGTGGGGCATCGGCGGTGCAGCCGCTGCAACGGTGATTGCTCAGATCGTGTCCTGCTGTATGGTTATGAGCTATTTTACCCTGGGTAAGAAGAGCACCATCCGGCTCGGCAAGGCAAATCTTCGCTGCGAGAAAGCTATTGCCATCCGCTCTATGCAGCTTGGCTTTGCCACCTTTGTGGGGCAGCTTATGGGTTCTCTGGTGAATGTGCTGCTGAACAATTCACTCAAGTACTATGCCGGTCTTGTGGGAACCGTCAGTACCTCCGTGGCCATTTCTGCCATCGGCATCACCACCGGCATCGGCAGTATCTTTGTCATGTGTATTGCTGGCTTGCAGCAGGCGGTGCAGCCCATTATGGGCTATAACTATGGGGCCAAGAAGTATGACCGTCTTCGCCAGACCGTATTCATGGGCTGCGGCATGGGCCTTGCGTTTTTGCTGGTGGGTTACGTCTTAATCATGCTGTTTACGGAACAGTGGGTGCTGCTCTTCGGCTCTGTGGAGAGCGAAGCGGCTATGGAATATACCATCTACACCGTCCGTACCTACAACCTCTGCATGCCTCTGATTGCCATTACTCAGGTCTGCACCAACTATTTTGTGGCCACAGGTCAGGCCATCAAGGCCACCATCCTTTCCATGGCCCGTCAGATCTTTGGCCTGATTCCCTTTATGCTGATCCTGCCTCGGATTTTCGGTCTCAACGGCGTGGTTATGAGCTTCCCTCTGGCAGACTTTATTGTCTGCTCTGTGGTGGTTGGCATGATGATCGTGGAACTGAAGAAGCTGAAAAAGCTGGAGGTCAAACTTCCGGATACACCGGTGGTGTAAGTGATGAGATTTCCATATTCTCTGGATAATAAGCGGTATCACACCCTCAATTATTACAACCTTCACCGTTACGGCGGTAAGGTGTATAAAGCCAGTCTGGATGCGGGCTGTTCCTGCCCCAATCGGGACCGGGAAAACCGGGGCGGCTGTATCTACTGTGAGGGCGGTTCCCACTACTTCTGCGGTCCCGGCAGTATCCGGCAGCAGATCGAAAATGAACTGGCCCGAATCCGCAAAAAGCAGCCCCAGGCCAGGATCATTCCCTATTTCCAGGCGGGAACAAACACCTATGGTGACCTTAACCACCTAAAAGCCCTGTGGCAGGAGGCTCTGACGTTTGAGGAAACTGTGGGCGTATCCATTGCTACACGGGCAGACTGTCTGGGGGCAGAGGTACTTTCCGAATTGGAAGCACTTCGGGATAAAACCGATCTGACGGTAGAGTTGGGGCTGCAGACCATCCACGATGAAACTGCCAAAAGAATCGGTCGGGGCCACGATTTTGGGGAATTTCTGCGGGGCTATGAGGCACTGAGAGAAAGAAACATTCGGGTCTGTGTTCACATCATCAACGGCCTGCCGGGAGAAACGGAGGAAATGATGTTGGAGACTGCCCGTGTGGTGGGGGAACTGACACCCCAGGGGGTAAAGCTCCACCTGCTCCATGTGGCGGAAGGAACCTCGCTGGCGGAGCTGTGGCGCAGGGGAGAATATGTCCCCATGGAAAAAGGGGATTACGTCCGCATCACTGCCCAGCAAATGCGATTTTTTCCACCGGAGACCGTTATGGAACGGTTGACGGGGGACGGAGACAAGACAAAGCTTCTGGCACCCCTGTGGAGCAGGGATAAAATATCCGTACTGGGGGGTATTGACAAAGAAATGGCAGATAAAAACATTTGTCAGGGGGATCTCGTACAAAAGAAATAAAAAGTATTCACACCATATAAAAAATACTTGCGGAATTGATGCAAAATCTGTATGATTAATCTGCATAGATATGCAAATAAAATATGAAAGGTGAAAGAAAATGAAAAAGTTCTTAGCACTGCTGCTGGCAATGTGCATGATGCTGGGTCTGTTTGCCGCCTGCGGTACCACGGAATCCGGCTCTGCCTCCGCAGCATCCGAGGCTGCTTCTGTAGCGTCTGCTCCCGCAGAAGAAGAGGCACCTGAAGAAGTGGCGGCTGAACCCGTAGAGGAACCTGCTGTTTCCGTGGAAGAGCCCTCTGTGGTGGAGGAAGAGGTTGTCGAGGCCCAGAGCTTCGAGATCCAGATGCCTCTGACGGAGGAACCCATTACCCTCAGCTACTTTATGCGCTTTAACCCCCAGGTACAGGATTGGTGCCAGGATATGTCCGACAACCTGTACTACGCAACTCTGGAAGAGCTGTCCGGTGTCCATGTGGAGTTCCAGCTCCTGCATCCCATGAACTTCTCTGAGCAGTTCAACCTGCAGATGGCTTCCGGCGATTACGCCGACATCTACTGCGAG
>CAZEPQ010000144.1:0-4834 GCA_964514175.1 uncultured Oscillospiraceae bacterium | reverse complement strand
GTACAGCGCACAATACTGAAACGGGTATTTTCCCAAGCGGCATGCAGTTGATGTCCTTATGTGAGGTGTGCCTTGTCATGCTCGGCAGGAGAAAGTTCGAAAACTGAGGCTTTTCGGCGAAAACGTACTGCGGTAGACCCTCATCCACCACCGCTGCGCGGCGGTCCACCTTCCCCCAAGAGAAGGTAAAGGCGGAACAGTACAATGACAGGAAGCTGTCTGCACCGGACAAAGAGGAAGGGCCATAGCGGCCCTTCCTGAAAGATTATTCAAACTGATAGGTGACGCCGTTGATCAGCAGATAGGCGATTTCTTCCGTTTTTAAATTGGTTCCGTAGTAAGCGTTCAGTGCGTCAAATTCATACTGATGCCATTCAATGAACAGATCATCTACAAAGTCCACAACAGAGCCACCGCCCAGCAGGATTTCTGTTCCATCGGTCATGATGAGGGAAGCATTGGTGTAGTAATTATCCAGCATGGTGTTGGACCAGGTTGCGTAATTTTTGCTCCAACTTTCGTCAATGAGCCCATCAGACATATCTCCGGAGGGAGATATCTCATAGAGCTGCGCCATGAGCTGGGGAGAATGCATGTACCATGTGAATTTTCCGCTGGTCAAATCATAAGTAAAACGCACCAATGTGGCTTCGGAATCTTCCACCATAACGCTAAGGTCAAGCTGGGCGGACAAGATGCCATCCCCATTGAGGTCTTCTGCGGCTAAGTTACCGTCTCCGTTTAAATCTTCCACAGGAACACTTTGGGGGATGACAAGGGGATCCGCCGGTTCTACCACAGTAAAGCCTTCGGAAGCAAAGAACTGATCGTTGAACAGAATTTCAAGGGTGTATTCCCCGGGAATATCCATACTGACCGGTATATCAACAGCAGTAACAATGGTTGTCCAGGAGCCAGACCAGGTTCGGGTACTGGTGTGGAAAGCCACTTCGTTCCCTTCTGTATCGTAGATGCGATAGGTCATAACTACCGTCTTATCCGTGTTGGTTTCTGCGCAAATGCTCTGCAGGGAGAAAGAGATCATCTGCTCTGTGCTGAAACAGGTGGTGGCGTTTTCTTCTCCCTCCTCGGTGGGATAAAGGGTCAGGTTATCCACGACCATTTCATATTCCGAGAACACTTCTGTCTGGTCTGCGGCCTTGATTTCAGGTGGGGGTTCTATTACTTCAGTGGAGACTTCAAATGCGTAAGAAATACCGTCGATGGTTACCTCTACGGGAATAGCGTCCCCAATGGTCACGCCGTTTTCTTCCTCCAGTGCGGATAGTGGGCCCTCCTGCCAGAATTGACTTTCCGCAAATCCAATTGCTTCGCCGCTGCCCATGGTCAAGACGGTTCCGTCACTGAGGGTTAAAACTGCAGTTGCAAAGTATCGTTCCATCAAAAAATTGTACCATGCAGTATCCTCTTGCTGGAACTCAGCAATGCGAAGACTATCAGAATAAGTTCCTTCCGGAGAAAGCTCCCAGTGCAATGCCTCCAAAGCCGGCAAATGTGAATACCAGACGAAGACTCCCACGCTGGGGTCGATCTTAAGTTTTGTAATATAGTCGCTATATTCGGTCAGAAGGCCATCTTCGGCTTCGATGTGAAGGTCAAGAATGGCGGTATATATGAGGTGTTCTTCCTGTGTAATTACCTCGTCTTCCGTCTCTTCTACAGCAGAAGAAGTCACTTCTAAAGCGCTATCGGCGGCATAAAGGCCTTCTGATTCCGCGGGAATGGATTCAGGGACCTCTTCGGACAGGGAGATCATGGCATCTCCATCGGAGAGAGCAGTTCCGGCGGGTTCCCTACTCAGGCCCAGGCCGAGGACTGCGGCGCCGCAGAGCACCAGCATGAGGGACGCGGCAATCAGCATGGGCTTGTGCATGGAGAAGCCCTTCTTCCGTTCGGATTTGATGGGGGTTATCTGTTCAGACGCTTCCATAGAATGGGGTGCGTCCAGCTTTACACTGTCGTCGTAATAAGTGTCCAGGAGATCAGTTATGCGGATTTTCAAAATAATGCCTCCTTGTTCAAGTATTTTTCCAGAATTCTGCGTCCTCGTGCCAGGCGGCTTCGGACGGTACTGGCGGGAATGTTCATTTTTTGCGAAATTTCCTCCGTATTTTGCAGATAGTAGTAATATCGAAGAAATATTTCCCTGTCCTTGGGCCGCATTTTATGTATGGCCCGTTTCACCTGGCGGGAAAGCTCCTTTTGCAGTACAGCTTCCTCCGGGGAATCGGCGGTGGTGCTGATTTCGATTTCGTCCAGGTCCATGGGCAAGGTTTTTCGGCTTCGGAGAAAGGATTTTGCTTTGTTTCGGGCGGTGGTACAAAGGTAAGCCTTCAGATTACCGGGCTGAATATTCTCTGCGTAGTTCCACACCGCCAAAAACGTATCGGATACCAGTTCTTCAATGTCTCCGTGGGTTCCGGTACGGCCCAGCACGTTTGCGATTGTAATATACAGCAGCTTCTTGTACTGCTCCATCAGATCCTCCAGGGCTTCTGGCTCCCGGCGCTGCAGCCTTTTTAGCAGTCGTTCTTCCGTCATGGTTTCACATCCTTTGTCTTGGATAAGAGCTCTCATTTACTAAGACTTCAAAACCGAATAAAATGTTGCGTTTTTTGAAAAAAATTCCCGTGAAGTTTCCTTCACGGGAAAAAGTTTTTATCGGCGTACACGGCGGACTAGCACCACCACAAGTACAATAATCAAGATCACGATCAAGAAGAAAGTAACACCGAAGCATATCAGTACCGGCAGCATGGAACTGCTGATGCCGCCCAGGGAAAAGGAGGAAGTTGTTGCGGTGATCTCTTCCTGAGCATCGGGGACGGATTCATCAACCGGTTCAACGGCCTCGGCGGATTCGATGGTTTCGGCGGGTGCCTCGGTGGCGGGATCCTCAAGGGGTTCGCCCACCTCTTCCACAATGATGATTTCATCTTCCTCTGTAATGGAGTTTTCTACTTCCTCGTATTCCGGGGCTTCTTCCACAAGCTCTTCGTTGATGGCGTTATCCTGGCCCCAGGTCAGATATTCGTAATTCTCGTATGCCCAGTCATAGAGCTTAATGCTCTGGGAAAAGCTGCTTTCACGGCTGCCTACGCCCATGACGACCACCATCAATTCCTGTCCATCCTTGTTTGCCGCGGAGATCAGGTTGTAGCCTGCGGTGGAAGAATGACCGGTCTTTACGCCAATTGCGTATTCGTAGTTATAGGCGGGATAGGAGGAACCGGGAAGCAGGCCGTTGGTAGAGGTAATGCGCTGCTCACTGTGGACATTGGTCGGTGCCAGCACATTGACAGCGGAGCCTACGATCTCACGGAATACATCGTATTCCATGGCGGCCTGTGCAATGATGGCCAGATCTCGGGCGGTGGTGTAGTGGTCGGAATTGGGTAGGCCGTGGCAGTTTGCAAAATGGGTTCCGGTAAGGCCTAGGGCTTCGGCTTCCTCGTTCATTAGATTTACAAATTCCTCTTTTGTGCCGCTGACATAGGCACCCAAAACATTGGCCGCTTCGCAGGCGGAAACCACCAGCATACACTGGAGTGCCCGATAGACGGTCATTTCCTCGCCCACCTTCAGGTCCCAGGTGGAAGCCAGGGTGCTCAGATTGCTGAATGCATCAGAGGTTACGGTGACCATATCGTCCGGATCGCCATATTTCAGTGTGAGATATGCGGTCATAACCTTGGTGGTGCTGTCGGGATAGTTCTTCTCGTCGGCGTCGTATGCATAAAGGGTTTCACCGGTGGACATGTCAACCACAATGGCTGCATAGGCACTGACAGAGACATTGTCGGCCACAGGGGCGTCACTCTCGTTGAGGGTATCAGAAGCCAAAACGGGAACAACACAGACAGAAAAGAGCATAATGCACACAAGCAGCAGGGAAAGAATGCGCTTCATAAACAGTCTCCTCTTTCATTACTATTTCAATTTACACTAAACTTTATAATATCAGGAAAAATGTAAAAAGTAAAGGAAAACTGTCGGAAAAGAGGGCACGCCAAAGGCGTGCCCAGAAAAAACTATTCAAGCGGATTCCGTACAACGCCGATGAACAGGGTAGAACCGTCATTGGCGGTGATAAGATACAGGAAGGGGCGGCTCAGATCCATTTCGATGACCTCCGGTTCATCAGGGGGAGCGGCGGCGTCTTCTTCCAGAGCTTCGATGGTGTAAGCAGCGGCCTCTACGCCGTCCTCGTTGATGACAATGTGGGTGCCCTGCTCTACATAGCTCAGATACAGGGGATAATCCGATTCTGCTATGGGCGTAAAGTCAGCCGCCATGGAATCAAAGGCGGTGGTAACACCAAGGGACTGCAGGGTGTCGGTCAGGTCATAGGTGGCCTCCGTTTCGAACTTGGGTACGCTCCAGTTGACCTGTGCGCTCTGATAATCGGCATTCTCGAAGATCTCCCAGAGCTTGTCCTCTGCCAGGAAGGTTTCGATATCCTGATCCTCATCCGGGAGAACGATGATCATTTTGCCACGGTCAAGGGTCAGGCTGCTCTTAATGTAGCCATCTCCATCCACATAGCGTCCTGTATCCTCAGTCCTGTGCATAAAGTCGCAGGTGACGGTGTCCCCGGAGGACAGGGTGAAGGTATCCTCGTAGGTGTTTTCTTCGTAGAACTGGCTTGTCCACTGGGTCTTGAACCAAAGGGTGTTGACAATTGCCATGACGGTTTCATTGTCAAACTCAAATACGGGATTCAGCATTCCGCCGGTCTTCTGGGCGATCCAGTTGCCCAGGGCCTTGGAGGTTTCCGCGTTTTCAAACTCCGCCGTAAAGACGTCGGCAAAGT
>CAZEPQ010000143.1:1622-4913 GCA_964514175.1 uncultured Oscillospiraceae bacterium | reverse complement strand
CTCCATAGCTATAAGCTTTTCTTTGCCACTAGCTGAGCTAGTGGTTGTCATACAAGCCAAAAGTGGCGCTGCTCAACGGCAGCGCCACACTTTTATTGTCCCAACTGTTCATATCGTGCCAGAATCGCAGCGATCTGGGCACGGGTGGTACTCCCTTCCGGGTTCAGCGTTGTTACGGTCTCTCCCTTGATGATGCCTTTTTTCACAGCCCAGGTCATGGCAGCCTTGGCATATTCCGCAACCTGGTTGGCATCCTCAAATGCCTCCAACGTGCCTTCGGTGGCCGGTTCTCCCGCCAAACGATACATCATTGTTACCAGTTCCTGTCGGGTCACATAGGCATCCGGGTCAAAGGTGGTTTCCGTGCGGCCCTTAATGATGCCGTTCTGCTGTGCCCAGGCAACCGCATCCTTGTAATACTCAGCAGTCAGATCCGTAAAGGCAGAGGGTTCTGTGACCGAAGGACTGTCCACCATTCGGTAGATCATGGTCGCAACCTGGCCTCGGGTTGTCTTCCCCTCCGGGGCGTATTGATTGATCTCCATACCCTTTACGATTCCCCGTTCATAGACATACTGAATCGTATCAAAGGCCCAGTGGGTCAGCGATACGTCCCGGAAGGGGAATTCCATAAACCAAAAATCCAGATCCACATATCCTGTAATACCCTTGACTCTGCCACTGGAGGTACACTGCCAGAAATCATAGTCGCTGGTATAATCGGTCTTCAGCGCATAGTGTGCAAGCCACACGCTCTCAAGTTGGTCCGCGTTGAGTTGCTCGTTCAGAAAGTTCATGTTTGCATAAACCGCAGCCTGGTAACCCTTCGCCTCTACAGTTTCACAGAATGCCTGGCATATTCTCGTAGCCTCAGCCTTTGAAAGATTTTTCTGCTCTAAACGTCCCGGATTGCCCGCATATTCATAATCCATAATCAAAGGCAGGGATATATCATAGTCGCTTACTCGCTCCAACAGGTATTCAGCCTCTTCAATCGCTTCCGCCTCCGTGATTGCCTGAGAAAAAATATAGACGCCAACTTTGATTCCAACAGCCAAAGCCCCTTTAATATTTTTTGCGTACATACTGTCCTCTATCAGTCGGCCAGAGGAACCATATGCTCGAGCCCCAACCTTAATGAAGGCAAACTCAACACCGTCAGCTTTTACAGCCTCCCAGTCTATGTTCCCCTGAAAACTGGACACATCCACGCCCTTATGTAAAGACTCATTCTCATGGAGGGCTCTGGTTGTAAAGGAATCAAAGGTAATTGTCTCTTCCTCGTAGAGTTGGTCCCCTCTCTGCATCTCTTTCCAGTATGTAGGATCATCCCAATATGTATCCTCTGCCGCAACTCCCAGTGCAAAGACCTGCACCAGCAGGGACAACGTCAGGAACAGCGTCAACAATCGTCTTCTCATAAAACAGTCTCCTCTCGGGGATTTTGTCATATTTTCAAAATAACACACTTTTGATTGTAACACATCTCCATTACAGTTGCAACCAAAACCGCCTTGGAAAAAACCGCCTCAAAAATCGAGGCGGCTTTGATTATCCGTTATGTGCTTTATCCACGCTGCGGGAGAAGCTAACACCATCCTTGTGGAGAACAATGTCCAAGCTGGCCCGGTCACCACGCATATAGGTCTGGGTAAACTCGTAGCACTCGCCGCTTTCCGTTCTGGTCTGGCGCTGTACAAAGAAGCCTGCGCTTCCCGCACGGCAGTGGAGCAGATCCGCATCGGCCTTGCTGAGCTTCACCGCCTCGTAGGAATCCACTGCGGTGTAGGGGATCACACCCACATCATAGAGCAGACTATAGAAGGAGTGAGTGGTCAGCAGCTCAGGGGTCAGATTGGGATAGATGTACTGGGGATAGAAGGAAGTCTCCAGCATCAGAGGCTCCCCATTGACCTTACGGATACGGGTGAACTTATAAACCTTGATATCGCCGCTGCGGAGCTCCAGCATTTTCACAATATCCGGGGTGGGGTTGATCACCGTAAACTCGATGAGATCGGAGGAAGGAGTCAGCCCCATGGCAGTCATTTCCGCCGTGAAGGAATAGACACGCTCCGTCTTACGGTGGACCTTGGGCTCTGCCACGAAGGTACCCTTACCCTGACGCCGCACCACCAGACCATCGGACTCCAGGGCGCCGATTGCCTGACGCACGGTGGAACGGGAGATGGACAGGGCACGGCACAGATCCGCCTCAGAGGGAAGCAGATCGCCGGGCACCAGCAGTCCGGCAGAAATATTCCGCTTAATGATGGCTACGAGCTGGTTATAAAGCGGCACATCACTGTCAAGAGACAGCTTTGCGCTTAAAATCGGATTGGTTGTATTGTTCATACATGATCACCTAAAACTATTGGTTTAAAAATTACGGGTGCAGTTACACCATTTTGATTAGTATATCAAATTATCCGGAAATATCAAGAGGAAAGCAAGAAAAAGACGAATCATTTCGCTTAACGCAAAACAATTCGCCATCGCAAGCCGCCCCAGAACCGACCGCCTGGCTACGACTCAGGGAGGTGACCTGAAACAGGCAGCCGGAGTGGAGACGACATCGCGGCATCATCGGGTGACACTCCAATGATACCACTTGTTTTAAACGTATCATACATTACATAGGCATTTTATTACAAAACCATTTTCCTGTCAAGAAAAAAATACAAATGACACAAAGAAAGCAAAATCGAAAAGGACGCCGCTTTCGCGGCGTCCCAAATTCGAAATTACTGATTCTTCGCCTGCTTGGTGAGCATCTCGTACTTGTCGGCAGCGTAGCCTTCGGCGGCTGCGAACAGTTCCTTTGCCCGCTCGGGGAAGCTCTTAGCCAAGGATGAGTAACGGCTCTCAGACATGATATAGTCGTTATACTTGTCCGTAGGCTCCTTGGAATCTAGGGTGAAGGGCTCAGCCTTGTCGGGGTTGTAACGGAACAGGTGCCAGTAACCGGCCTTGACAGCGCGCTCCATGGTCTCCTGAGATTTGCCCATACCGGCCTTCGCATGGTGGTTGATGCAGGGTGCATAGGCGATGATGAGGGAAGGACCGTCGTATGCCTCAGCCTCACGGATGGCATTGATGGTCTGGTTGTAATCAGCGCCCATGGCGATCTGTGCCACATACACATAACCGTAGGTCATGGCGATCTGTGCCAGATCCTTCTTCTTCACAGCCTTACCGGCAGCAGCAAACTCTGCCACAGCGCCGATGGGCGTGGACTTGGAAGCCTGACCGCCAGTGTTGGAGTAGACCTCGGTGTCCATAACAAAGACG
>CAZEPQ010000143.1:1000-1612 GCA_964514175.1 uncultured Oscillospiraceae bacterium | reverse complement strand
GATCTCAGATAGCGCAGGAACGGTGTCCTTGTATGCGTTGATCTGCGCTTCAAAGGCCTTGGAGGGCTCACGGGAGCCTTCGCCCTCGTTGGAAGCAGCCAACCAAGTCTCGGCAGCAGCCTTCAGCTCGGTGGGAATCTCTTCCTTCACCAGCTCGGAAACTAGGCCCTGGAGCTTTGCACGGCGCTGCTGGGTGCCCAGCATCATGCCGTAGCCGAACTCAGCGTTGTCCTCAAACAGGGAGTTTGCCCAAGCGGGACCCTTGCCGCACTTGTTCGTGGTATAAGGAATGGAAGGTGCGGATGCGCCCCAGATAGAGGAGCAGCCGGTGGCGTTGGCGATCATCATGCGGTCACCAAAGAGTTGGGTAATGAGCTTGACATAGGGAGTCTCGCCGCAGCCGGCGCAGGCGCCGGAGAACTCAAACAGAGGCTTCTTGAACTGGGAGCCCTTAACGGTGGTAGCCGCGAAGGGAACCTCCTTCTCGGAGACCTTATTCACAGCGTAGTCGAAGACCGCCACTTCGTCATTGGACTCTTCCAGAGGCTTCATAACCAGAGCCTTATTCTTAGCGGGGCAGACATTTGCACAGGAGCCGCAGCCGGTGCAGTC
>CAZEPQ010000143.1:0-990 GCA_964514175.1 uncultured Oscillospiraceae bacterium | reverse complement strand
CCAGGGGAGAAACCGCCATGGTGAAGGTGAGGCCGTCGGTGCCCTTGCCCATCATCTTCATGGACTTGGTTCCCTCAGGAGCGGCAGAGAGTTCCTCTGCATTCATCACGACGGGACGGATGGCAGCATGGGGGCAGACATATGCACAGCGGTTGCACTGGATGCAGTTCTCAGGCAGCCACACGGGAACATTGACAGCGATGCCGCGCTTCTCGAAAGCGGCAGTGCCGGAGGGCACAGTGCCGTCGGCCTGAGGCATCAGCTTGGAAACGGGGATATTGTCGCCGGTCATGGCGTTGGCAGGCACCAGAACGTCCTTGATAAAGGTGTCAAGCACCTGGTTGCCGGACTTGGCAGGCTCCGCAGCCACGCCACCCACCTCTGTGGTGGCCCACTCTGCGGGAATCTCCAGCTTTACAAGGCCGGTGAGACCTGCGTCCACAGCGTTCTTGTTCTTCTGGACGGTCTCTTCGCCGAACTTGCCATAGGAGCTTTCGCAGGCGGCATACATATACTTCACAGCATCGTCAATGGGAATGATGTTTGCCAGCTTAAAGAAGGCGCTCATCAGCACCATGTTGTACTTGGTGCCCAGGCCCAGCTCTGCACCGATCTTAACAGCGTCGCAGGTGTAGACGTTAACGTTGTTCTTTGCGATGTACTGCTTTGCTTCCACAGGCAGGATGCTGCCCAGCTCTTCCACAGTGTAGCCGCAGTTGATCAGGAAGGTACCGCCGGGCTTGCAGTCCTGAGCCATGGGATACTTCTCAAGGTAGGAAGCATTGTGGCAGGCCACAAAGTCGGATGCGGTGACATAGTAAGAGGAGCGAATGGGCTCGGGGCCAAAACGCAGATGGGAAATGGTAACGCCGCCGGACTTCTTGGAGTCATACTGGAAGTACGCCTGGGCGTTGAGATCGGTATTGTCGCCGATGATCTTGATGGAGTTCTTGTTGGCGCCAACGGTGCCGTCGGAGCCAAGACCCCAGA
>CAZEPQ010000142.1:0-4915 GCA_964514175.1 uncultured Oscillospiraceae bacterium | reverse complement strand
GCCATGTACCCATCATTGAAAAGATGCTGGAGCAGCCTCAAAAGGAGGCCCCCAAGTTTATCATGGACAAATCCGTCACCAACTTCTACGATTTCACCCGGGACAGCTTCTCTGTAGAGGGCTACGAATACGCTCCCTTCACCGACAAGATCCCTGTGGCCATCTGAGGTAAGGCTATGGACTTGGTTGTAAATGTGTCGAAGAACTGGGGCATCGGCAAGGGCGGCGATCAGCTTGTGTATATTTCCGCAGACCTAAAACGGTTTCGGCAGCTTACCACCGGAAAGGCTGTGATCCTGGGCCGCAAGACTCTCAGCACCTTCCCCGGAGGACGGCCTCTGAAAAACCGCACCAACCTGATCCTCTCCGGCAGTGTCAAAGCGGTGGAGGGTGCAGAGGTATTTCCCGACCTTTCTTCCCTGCTGAATCGACTAAAGGATTGTGATTTGCAGCAGGTTTCCGTCATCGGCGGCGCTTCCGTCTATGAACTGCTCCTGCCCTACTGCGAAAAGGCCTATATCACCAAAACCTACGGCGATTATGAGGCAGATACCTTCTTCCCCAATCTGGACGAGATGGACAATTGGCAGATCGTAAATACCGGGGAGATGCTGGAAGAGGATGGCGTCAAATTTCAGTATATTGATTATGTAAACCATCATCCCCTTTCGATTTTCTAAATATTACAAACAGCCTGGAACAGGATTCTCCCGTTCCAGGCTGAATTTTTATACAATATATTGGAGCCTTCCCACCGTTGTACCGTTTTCCATATACAGTCTGGGCACCCGCTTGTTGATGCCGCAAACCAGTTCATAGGCAATGGTTCCAAGCTGCTCTGCCCAGGCATCCCAGGTGTTTTCCAGTTCTCCGTCTCTGCCGATGACGGTAACGGTGTCCCCAACTTTCGCCTCCGGCACATCGGTGATATCTACCATACACATATCCATGCAAATGCGCCCCACCACGGGGACGGCCTTTCCATTGATCAGGAAGGAAACATCGCCGCTTAGACGCCGGGGCAGTCCGTCGGCGTAGCCGATGGGACAGACCGCCAAAACCCGATCATCTTCCATTTTGTAGGTCCGTCCATAGCTGACGGTGATCCCGGACGCAAAGGGCCGAATGGCTGCAATGGTGGTTTTCAGACTCATCAGGGGTTTTAGCTCCACCATTCCCTTCATATCCCCAGATGGGTCCAGGCCATAGGTGGCAATGCCGGGACGCACCATATCGTGGTGATATTCCGGATAGGCAATGGTAGCGCCACTGTTGGCACAGTGAATAACCTTCGGTTCCAGGCCCCGTTCTCTCAGTGCCGCAACGACACGCATAAAGCGCTCATGCTGCAGCCGGGTATAGGCATCCTCCGAGGGGGTATCCGACACAGCAAAGTGCATGAACACTCCCTCCACCTGAATCCCCGGCAGCTTCCAAACCGCTTCCAGCATATCAATGGTCTCAGGATGGTCATAGGCAAAGAAGCCCAACCGGGACATGCCGGTGTCCACCTTCAGGTGTGCTTTCAGCGTCATTCCGGCCTCTGAGACCGCCCGGGAAAGAGCCTGTCCGTATTCAAGGCAATGAACCTCCTGAGTGATATTCAGCTTAACTTCCTCAACGGCAAATTCAGGGGGCGTATAGCCCAGGATCAGAATAGGCAGACCGATGCCCGCCTCCCGAAGCTGCTTTGCTTCCTCGAAATTACTCACCGCCAGATATCCAGCCCCCAGTTCTTCCAGCTTCTTTGCCACAGGAACCGCACCGTGACCGTAGGCGTCGGCTTTTACCACACCCAGGAATCGGCAGCCCTCCGGCAGATCATGGGTCAGGGTCTTATAATTATGGCTCAGGTTGTCCAGATCCACTTCCGCCCAGGTACGCTTTAGCATGTCCATGTTGTTCGCTTCTTTCCGTTTTATTTCAGTGAAAACTCCGTGATCTCGCAGGTGATAAGTGCTGTTTTTCCGTCGGATATTTCCGCTTTCACAGGAACCTGTCCGGCAAACCAGGTGGAAACCGTGAGCTGATCCGAGCCGTAGCCCAGAAGGTATTCCACCGTCTCCAGTTCTCCATCCATGCCTGTGGCGGAAATATAGCCCTCGCTCCATGCCCGCTCCAAAAGGTACGGCGCAGCCATGGGGGAGATTTTTCTTGTGGAAAACTCCTCCACTGCCAGGATGGTATCACCGAAACACACATGAGCTTCATCTCCGGAAACTGTGGCGGTGATCCCGGCAGCACTGTCGGGCTGCAAAACCGTCAGAGTGGTATTTCCGATCTCGGAGGTGCAATTTAATGTAAACTGTCGGACGTAATCACCATAATCCGCAGTCACAGCGGCCACATAATCACAGCCGCCCTTCTCCGTCAGGCTTGTCCGAAAGCTGACGGGAGTCTGCGCCGAGGTTTCACCTGCTCCGCAGGCGCACAGCAGGAGCAGCAGAAGCATTGGTACGGCGATCTTCAGCCGCACGAGGTTGTCCTCCCCTATCGTAAGATGGCAGACAGGGCATCGATCATGTCAGAGGGCAGCATACTGCGTCTTCCAAGCCGCTGCTCGGCAATATCTCCGGCCCTTCCGTGGAGCCAGACCGCCGCCGCTGCGGCTTCCGCAGGCTCCATTCCCTGTCCCAAGAGACATGTGAGAATGCCAGAGAGTACATCTCCGCTGCCGCCGGTGGCCATGCCGGGATTTCCGGTGGAGTTCACATAGATCCGTCCGTCGGGGGCGGCAGTGATGGTACGATAGCCCTTGAGCACAACTACGGCGCCGGTTTTCTCCGCCAAAGCCCTTGCTCCGGCCATCCGCCCCATGGAAAGGTCTCCGCCCAGTCGGCGGAATTCCCCCTCGTGGGGCGTCAGGACCACAGGCGCCGCTGCCCTGTCCAGTCTATCTATATGCCCCTCCAGCACATTTATGCCATCGGCATCCAGCACAATGGGGCACCGGGCATTTTCCAGCACTGCATCCACCACGGCCTCTGTGTCATAGCATCTGCCCATGCCGGGCCCCACCAGCACAGCATCCTTATCCCGGAGGTTTTCGATGATATCCTCCACGGCCATCCGTGCGAATCTTCCGTTTCCGTTGCTGGGCAGGGGAAACACCACAGGCTCGTCCAGCTTGGAGGCCAAAATGGGATACACCGCCTCCGGCACCCCCAGATAAACCAGGCCCGCACCGGTGCGAAGGGCACCCTTTGCTGCCAGAGCCGCAGCCCCGGTATAGCCCTTGGAGCCGCAAAGCAGCAGATCCTTGCCGTAGTCCCCCTTGTGGCTCTCCAGGTTCCCCTTGGGAAGCCAGGAGAATACCATTTTTTCCGTCACATATTCCCCGTCAAATTCCACGGTATCCTTTGACTCCTGGGGAATTCCAATATCGTGAACGATCAGTCTTCCGGTATATTCCGTTCCCGGGGACAAAAGCTGCCCCGTCTTGGGCAGATTAAAGGTAACGGTCACATCCGCCTTCACGGCGCAGCCCAGAACCTCTCCCGTGTCCGCGCTGATACCGCTGGGAATGTCACAGGCCAAAACAGGCACGCCGCTTTCGTTGATGGCGGCGATCAGTGCTTCATATTTCCCGGAAATATTTCTGGAAAGTCCGGTTCCAAACAGGGCGTCCACGATCAGTCCGCAGCCGTTGAGATAATCCGCTTCTTCCTCATAATCCACCAGACTTCCGCCGATGGAGGAAAGCCACTGCTCCATGATCCGGCTGTCCGGGGTCATTTTTTCACGGGAACCCACCATGATGCAGTCAACCGGGTATCCCGCCTCCGTCAAAAAGGCAGCCATGGCAATGCCGTCGCCGCCGTTGTTGCCGCTTCCGCAGAAGATCACAGTCTTTTTCTCCTGGGAGCCCAGCATTTCTTTTGCCGCTTCCACAGCCCCGGAGGCTGCCCGCCGCATAAGGGTATCAGAAGGAATACCCACGACCTCAATGGCGTGGGTATCCATAGCTTTCATTGCATTACTTCCCGCGAATTTCATGCGTCCATCCCCTTGATGCGGGAGCGCATATACTTCCGCATGGCTTCCCGGAACCGCTTGGAGGGCTGGAACACCAGGAAAATAGCCTTTCCCTCGTTGCTCTCATAAATCATAAACCAGCGTCCTGCGGCGTTCTTGTGAGAAGATACGTCGATGACCTGAGACACACTGTAGTCCTTGGTCACGGATTCATACTCCGCGGTATAGGGGGCCATGACCTTGATCTGCTTCTGATTGATCTCCACCAGGCGCTTACGCTTACGCTTGGCCATGATCTTATCCACATCAAAATCACCGTTGGTGAAGGAATATTCATACTCCACGCCCTGGAACTTGATGCCAAGATAGACGCCAAACACCAGAATGGCAAGGATCGCGGGAAACAGTCCGCTCAGGAAGATAAAGGACGCCACAGCCAGCACCAGAGCCGCCAGGACCATGCCGATCATCAGCAGGAGATTCCAAACAGAGTTTCTCCGTACCACAAGCTCCTCAACAAAAGTATCGTTATAGTAATTCATGATAACCCTCACACGCTTTAGAATTTGCCCCACCGGGACACCTTAATATTATAATGCATCGGCGTTCGGGTGGCAAGGGTTCAGATTAAAAATAATTGTGAACGATTTCCTGAAAAAGCAGATTTTCTTCTTGCCAGAATGAAAAAACTGTGCTATTATTCTTGGGTATATGTAATGAGCGATGATCGGGTCGTCCAAAATCCAAACCATGCTTCAGAGAGGGCGGGGCGCTGGAAGCCGCCTGCATGAGGACTCAGGGCTTTCCCCCGGGAGCTGCCGTCTGAATTTCAGTAGGATGTGCCGGGTTGTGCCGTTATCCATGTAAAGTGCGCCTTGTTAGAGGCGAATTGCGGGTGGTACCGCGGAAGAGAAGTCTTTTGTCCCCTTATGGGCGGAGG
>CAZEPQ010000141.1:0-4940 GCA_964514175.1 uncultured Oscillospiraceae bacterium | reverse complement strand
CGGAGAAAGACGGGGAGGTAATTTTCAAGAAATATTCCCCCATTGGGGAACTAAGCGGCTTCGCGGACAGCATTTGCGAAAGCCTGGGCCGCAACACAGGGCGGATCGCTGCCATTGCGGACCGGGACAGCATCATTGCTCTGAATGGTGCCCCCAAACGGGACCTGATGGATAAGCCCAACTCTCAGGAACTGGACCAAATCATGCAGCAGCGAAAAACCTACTGCTACAACGGTGGCAGCAAGCTCAAGGCCGCGGAAGACACAGACAACTACTATCTGGGCGTTGCCAGCCCAATCCTCTCAGAGGGAGATCTCATGGGCTGCGTCATGGTGCTGATGGATGACAAATCCACCCCTGTGGGCGAAACCGAGCAGAAGATCTGTCAAACCGTTGCTGGTTTTCTAGGAAGACAGATGGAATCGTAATATTTTTCCCGTACTGGGATATGCAAGATTTCTGGAAGTTTAAGCTACAAAACAGCCAGGGCCCGTACTTCGTGTACGAGTCCTGGCTGTTTTAAATTCTGCGGAAACTCCGCAAATGTACGATTGAAAAATATCTCCCCTATGTGATAAAATAAAGGACAGAATTCAACTGGAGGGTTCCACTGTGAAGAAACCTGTACCTATTTTTGATATCCGTCTCGTCTTAATTCGCTGCGCTGCCTTTCTGCTTGTCTTCGGTCTGTTGACTGTGTTTTCAAGCCTTTGGCATCCCATGGCAGGCATCGTTTGTGCCATCATCGGCGGTGGCCTGCTGGCCTTTTGGGGCTCCAGAAAATATACGGAACTAATGAAAAACAATCTGGATCTGGAACGTGCCTGTCGGACCCGACTGCTGGAAAAGTATTTGAGCGGCGATGTCCCCCCTGAGGGCGATCTGACAGAAGCAATGCCTGAAGTTTCCAGCGAATATTTCGCCGTGGCCACCATGCAGTGCATCGACTTCTCCGGATATCTTCCGGAGTGCAACGATGAGCATATCCCCCACCCCAATTTTTTGGCGGTGGATAACTGGATGCGGAAATATATTTCCCAGAGACTCCAGGGCATCAGCACCCCCTATTTTGTTCCCATTACAGACGGAATGGACATACTCATCAATATTACGGGCCTCAACGAGCAGGAGCTGGATGCCTCTTCCCGGGAAAAGGTGGCCCAGATATGCCAAGCTCTCAGCCAGTGTGCCCAGGACATGAATCAGCATGGTCTCATTTGTGGCGCAGTCGTCAGCACCGTGTATTCCGGGCGAGAAAACATTGTCAAGGCAAAGAAAGAAGCCGATGAGCTTACCACATATGCCGAGTTAATGGGCGACAACATTCCCGTCAAGAACGGCTATAAGCATGCGGAACTGGCCATGGAACTCAGTGACAAGGTTCTGCGAACGGAGCTGGAAAAGAGTTTCATGCAGAGCATTACCGGACGGAACTTCCAGCAGCTTGAAAAAGCCATGGAGGGCCTCATGGACCTGGAACTCCGTACCGCAGCCAGATACCCCGACCTTTTCAAGAGCCACCTGGTTTCTCACATGGAACAGATGCTATCCGCTTTTTCCATCTCTGTGGTTGATTACGAGGCTGAGGAAGCCTCTGTTGTAAATCAGTTCCGGCTACTCTTGGAAATGAACTCCGCACAGCAGCTTCGTCAGCAGTGTCTGATATTAATATCTACCCTAAAGGATTATGTGGAATCTGAAAATGTACAGCGCTCAGACAAAGTGGAAAAAGCCCTGATCTTTATTGAGACACACTATGATGATCCCGGCATCTGCGCCGACATGATCGGTGATGCCCTGGGCCTCAGTGCTTCCTATGTCAGCCGCCTGTTGAGGCAAAATACCGGCATGGGCGTTGTGGATTATATCCATTCTGCTCGCCTGAAAAAAGCAAAACAACTGCTGAATGAAACAGACCTCAGTGTGGATGACATTGCAGTGGCAGTTGGTTTCTCCAGTCGTTGGACCCTGACCCGTTCCTTCAAACGCTATGAGGATACGACCCCCGGGGCTTTCCGTGATAATTCCCAGCGTATGGGATGAGTTTATACCGCATGATCGGGTGTGTGACCTTTTTGTACCACTTTCATGTGGGATGCAGGAAATCACACACCCGATATTTACTATTTGAGCACATAACCCATATTTGTAACTTTTTCATGCTCATTTTTTATGGTAGACTAACAGTGACCGGTGAATTTCCCCGGAATATTTCAAAAGGAGAAGATACCATGAAAAAGAATAGAGCTTTGGCACTTGTGCTTGTTCTTGCCATGCTGATGGCCCTTCTGGCAGGCTGCGGCTCCACCGCTGCATCCACCACCGAAGAACCTACCTCCGCATCCGAGACTGTCAGCACCCCCGCTGAAGAACCCACCACCGAAAAAACTTCTGTTGAGGAAGATGCTGCTCCCGTAGCGGAAGATGCTTCCGTAGCAGAAGAAACTCCTGTTGAGGAAGCCCCTGCCGACTTCACCGAAGCGAATGCAAACATGGACTTTAGCGGATACAAGGCCATGCTGAAGGAGCTGCATACTGAGCTTCCCATCACCGAGGAACCTGTCACCTTGACTTATTTCTTTGGCTTTGAAGGCAGCACCCTCAACTATATCGAAGGCGGAACCATGGAAAACCATCAGGTCTGGAAATGGCTGGCTGAGAATACCGGCGTTACCATGGAACTTAACGTTGTCGACAAAACTCAGGAATCTGACCAATTCAATCTGATGATCGCCTCCGGCGATTACGCCGACATTTTCCCCGCTGGCGACTATGCCAACGGCTTGGAAGCCGCTTATGAGGAAGAAATCGTCACCGATCTGTCCGACTATCTTGAAGAGTACATGCCCAACTATTGGACCATCATCAATTCCGACCAGAAGCTGCTGGGCCAGGTACAGGACGGCAACATGTTTCTGGGCATCTACGCATTGAAGGATCAGGTTGCCAACCCTTCTGGCCAGGGCACCTTTATCCGTATGGACTGGCTGGAAGATCTTGACATGGAAGTTCCCCAGACCTACGACGAACTAACTGCAGTTCTCGAGGCCTTCAAGACCGAAAAGGGCGCCACAGAAGCAATGGCCCTTTACAACACCATCAACATGGGCAACGGCCTGCTTCAGGGCGGCTTTGGCTCCATGGCTGAACTCTCCACCAACGGCATGGGTGGCTCCGCCCTTAACGGCTATTATCAGGTTGACGGTCAGGTTATATATGGCGCAACTGCTGACGGCACCCGTGAGTTTCTATCCTGGCTCAACAGCCTGTACGAGAAGGGTCTAATCAACTTCGACAACATGCTTGCTCGTGAAATGAACCCCTTCTCTGATTACAATGCCGGCATGGCCGCTTCCGGCGTAAACGGCTACATTTTCAACAACCAGCCCTTCGGCGGTATGTACAATGGTTTCTCCGCTGATCCCAACTGCAACTGGTGGCCCGTTCAGGACGTGGCCAAGGAAGCTGGTCAAACGATCCCCTTCTTTGAAGAAACCTCCCTCATTGATATGACCTCCCTGGCCATTTCCACCCAGTGCGAAAACGTGGAGGTTGCTCTGGCATACCTGGATTACGGCTACAGCTATGAAGGCTCCCTGCTCTATAACTTTGGCTTCCAGAAGGGCGCCGGCGTTGAAGGTACCGTGGAAACATGGGATTATGACGAAAACGGCGAGCCCCTTTTCGACGGTGATGCCCTGCTGACCGTTGCCGAAGCCACCAACATTGCCTCCGGCGTCATCTCCACCAAGGATCTTGCCGGCGTGGTCTTTGACACCCGCCTGAGCTTCGAATTTGAAGAAAGAGAACTTTCCTGCTTCGAAGCATGGTCCACCAACAAGAATACCGCATGCATCATCGGCTCTGCAACAGTTCTCGATGCAGAAGAAAGCACCGACGCATCCGCCATTTACGGTGATATTTTGACCTATGTGGCAACTGCAGTTCTTCAGTTCATCAACGGCGATCTGGATATCGACGATGACGCCATATGGAACACTTATGTCGCCGATATAGAGGGTATGGGTCTGGCTGATCTTAATGATATCGTGCAGACCGCCTATGACCGTGCAAACGGCTAATTCCCCGCTGTCTCGGAGGGCTCACCTGAACCCTCCATCAGATAAACAAAGAAAGAATCTAGGAGGAACCACATATGAATTTTGCAGGTAATTACATCTACATGATGGATACTCCCAGCGGCAAGCGTGAAAGCAAAGTTGTCATCCGCAAGGTTGCTCGAGGCTACGAGGGTGAACTGATCTCCTCTCACGGTGGTTGTGAGCTGCTGGAAAACGTCCATGTCAAGGGCGATTCCATCATTTTTGAGGCACAGGTTGGCCCTGCCCGTCAGGAGATTACCATCACTCTGGGCGAAACGCCCTCCGGCAAGACTGTCATTGCACAATCCGACGGCAACGACAAGACTGCAGTTCTGGAAGGCCTGACCTTCCAGCCCCAGAAGCGCCGTGCGCTGATCCTCTACGCCACCATGACCAAGAACACTGAAAAGATCGCTCTGGCCATGAAGGAATCCTTTGAGTACTATAACTGGGAGTGCAACTGCTTCCGTCTGAAGAAGTCCAACAAGTGGGAAGATATGCAGAAGGATCTGTATTTCGACGACTATGATGTGGTTTGCCTTGGCTCCCCCATCGTGGCCGGCTATCCTCTGACCATCATCAACAAGCTGTTCTCTTTGGGCGCCGGCGGCGAGCTGGAGAACAACGTCCAGAAGATGGTTGACGCTGGTAAGGGCTTCCAGATGACCAATGAGACCATGGGCGGCCATAAAGGCGAGATGCCCGGTGGCGCTCCCGGCGGAATGCCCGGCGGTCCTATGCCTGAAGGTGGTCCTGGTGGCCCTGGCGGAATGCCCGGGGGTCCCCTGGCTGAAGGCGGCCCTGGTGGCCCCGGGGGTCCTGGGGGTGCTGGCGGCG
>CAZEPQ010000140.1:0-4958 GCA_964514175.1 uncultured Oscillospiraceae bacterium | reverse complement strand
AATTTAACTCCCAAAACGAGGTGGAGGTGCAGAAAATGTTTGAAAATATTCCGCAAAGCAAGAACTGGATTCGCATAGAGCCGGTGAACAAAGGATACAGCGTTGACCGGAAATATCATGTCTGGGATAGGGATGGAAAAGAATATCTTCTGCGAGTTTCGCCCATAGGACTATATGAAAGCAAACAGCAGATATTTGCCGATCTGAAACAATTGGCGGAGCGGGATGTCCCGGCATCACGGCCTGTGGAGATTGGAAAACTGGATGCTGAGAATATGTATTTGCTGCTGACTTGGCTTCCGGGGATAGATGCGGAAGAATACCTTCAAAACGTGGATGAAGAAACGGCATATAACCTTGGAATACAGGGTGGGCGGATTTTAAGACGAATTCAATCGGTGGAAATCCCACCACGAAAAGAATCCTGGAGCGTGGCCTATCAGCGTATGGTGGATGAACGGATTCAGGAGACAGAAACCTGTCCTTATGAGCTTCCCAAAAGGGAACTGCTGACAAAATACATGCTGGCGCACCGCAATCTGATTCAGGATTGCCCCACGGTATTTATGCATGGAGACTATCATGTGGGCAATATGATCGTGGATGGGGACGGAAACCTGGGGATTGTAGATTTTGATCGCGCCAAGACGGCGCATCCCTATCGGGAATTTAAGTGTTTTCAGTGGAATGTGTTGGCAAGTCCCTACTTTGCCAGCGGTTTGATTGACGGCTATTTTGATGGGGAAATCCCGGCAGATTTCTTTCCCGTTTTGGCATTGTTTGCGGCTGAGGGACTTGTACATTATGTAAACTGGTCTGCACCCTATGGGGAAGCAGAGCTGGCGCTTGCAATCGAGAATTATAAAAAGCAGATGCTTTGGTTTGATGATTTTAAGCGGGTTGTGCCCAGTTGGTATGTGGGAAAAGGCTTGAGGGATTTTCAATAAAACGCAACGGCGCGGGAGCGCCTTAAGCTCCTTGGAGAAGGAGCTGTCGCCGTAGGCGACTGAGGATGGATGCGGTGAGTGATTCGATAACAAAGGGCTTGCGGCGGATTCGTACTGCGGTAGTCCATCCTCCGTCACGGCTACGCCGTGCCACCTCCTTCTCCAAGGAGGTTTTGCCGCCTGCGGCGGCTTGGGCTACCTCGGTGAGTATATAAAAAACGGTTGACCAAATTCGGTCAACCGTTTTTGTTAATCCAGAATATGAACTTTTCTGCCTTCCACCTTCAGCTTTCCCTGGCAGAACAGGGAAACCGCTTTGGGCAGCAGGACCCATTCGGCCTGCTCCATAATTCGTCTCTGGAGGGTCTCGGGGGTATCGTCATCCTTTACCTCAACGGCCTTCTGGAGGACAATGGGGCCGCCGTCGCATTCCTCGGACACAAAGTGTACCGTGGCACCGGAGAGCTTAACGCCGTACTCCAGGGCCTTTTCGTGGACATGGAGGCCGTAGTAGCCCTGACCGCAGAAGGAGGGAATCAAGGCGGGATGTACGTTCAAAATGGCGTTGGGGTAGGCCTCCACCATTTCCTCGGTGATGATGGTCATAAATCCGGCCAGCACCACGAGGCCAATATCCAGCTCCTTGAGCTTATCCACCAGTGCAACGGTCATTTCGCGGCTGCTGCCATAGTCCTTCCGGGCGATGACATAACCGGGAATCCCTGCCTTTTCCGCCCGTTCCAGGGCATAGACGCCGGGCTTGGAGGCGATGACGGCAGTGATCTCACCGCCGATGATCTCACCACGGTGCTGGGCATCGATCAGTGCCTGAAGATTGGTGCCGCCGCCGGATACCAGAACAGCGATCTTTACCATAACTCAACACCCTTTTCACCGGCGATGCACTTGCCGATGATGTAGGGACGTTCGCCGCAGCGGATCATGGTGTCCACCACCTGGGCTGCGTCTTCCTTGGCTACAGCCATAACCAGGCCTACGCCCATGTTGAAGGTGTTGAACATGTCACGCTCGGGGATATTGCGCTTCTCCTGAATCAGGGTGAAGATGGGGGGGACGGGGATGGAAGAGGTGTTGATCTCGGCACAGATGCCATCGGGCAGCATACGGGGAACATTCTCATAGAGGCCACCGCCGGTGATGTGGCTGATGCCCTTGACCTTCAGGCCGGACTCCAGCAGGGTCTTCACGGGGCGGACATAGATGCGGGTGGGCTTCAAAAGCTCTTCACCCAGGGAGCAATGCAGCTCGGGGATCACGGTTTTTAGATCGGCATTTTCCACATCCAGCACCTTCCGTACCAGGGAAAAGCCGTTGGAATGAACGCCGTTGGAAGCGAGGCCAATCAGCACGTCGCCTTCCTCGATGTCCTTGCCGTCCAGGATCTTTTCCTTGTCCACAATGCCCACGGAGAAGCCTGCCACATCGTATTCATCCTCGGGATAGAATCCGGGCATCTCGGCGGTTTCGCCGCCAATGAGGGCGCAGCCGGCCTGACGGCAGCCCTCGGCAATGCCGGAGACGATCTGCTCGATGCGGGCGGGAAGGTTCTTGCCGCAGGCAATGTAGTCCAGGAAGAACATGGGGCTGGCGCCTGCACATACGATATCGTTGACACACATGGCCACACAGTCGATGCCCACAGTGTCATGCTTGTCCATCAAAAAGGCGATTTTCAGCTTGGTGCCTACGCCGTCGGTGCCGGATACCAGAACCGGCTCCTTCATACCGCTTACATCGGGAGCGAAGAGGCCGCCGAAGCCGCCCAGACCGCCAATGACGCCGGGAATATTGGTGCTGGCAACCAGAGGCTTGATACGGTTGACTGCTTCGTAACCTGCGGTAACGTCTACGCCTGCTGCTGCGTAGGAATCGCTTTTACTAATGCTCATGGTTCATATCTCTCCTGTTTCAGTATTGTCGTATTGAAATGTGGAAATTACATATTTTCAAGCTCTTGCTGGAGCTTTGCGTCCTTTTTCATAACGGAAGCGGCCATGTCGGCCTTATAGTCCCGGAGCTTTTCAGCCAGTTCCGGCTCCGAGAGGGACAGCATCTGCACAGCCAGAATACCGGCGTTGTCAGCGGCGCCTACACCCACGGTGGCAACAGGAATGCCGCTGGGCATCTGAACGATGGACAGCAGGCTGTCCAGACCGTCGCAGAAGGAGGACTTGATGGGAAGTCCAATGACGGGCAGAATGGTCTGAGCTGCCAGGACACCGCCCAGATGGGCAGCCTTGCCGGCGGCAGCGATGATAACGCCGAAGCCATTTTCCTCGGCGGTACGGGCAAATTCCTCCGCGGCGGCGGGGGTACGATGGGCGGACATGACCCGGGCTTCATAGGGAACGCCGAACTTTTTCAGTTGCTCAATGGCGCCCTTTACCACGGGGAAATCGCTGTCAGAACCCATGATCACGGCTACTTTTTTCAAGCTCCATTACCTCCTGACAAAATGAAAGCGCAGGCAAAAATAATTCAGCCTGCGGATTTAGTGACGAATGATTTTGGGTGCAGTAATGCCCGTAAGCATGGAGATCATGGAAGAAACCAGCATGGCCTGCACCCTCCTTTGCATACATAGATGACTTCATTTTAGCGTATTTTCAAAACTTTTGCAAGGGGAAGGAATCGGGGAATGGAATTTTTGTAGTCATGCACAGGGAAAGCAAAATCGAAGGAAAAAAGTTGTTAAAAATGAGGAAGAAACGGGTGACTGGGTCTGGTGCAGGAGAGGCGAGGCTTGCCGCACCGCAAAAAGAAAACCAATATCATTTTGGGAAAACAAAAAATCGCTGCCCCGTGGGAGCAGCGATTTTTGCTGGTTATTCCGCGTCCTTTGCGGCCTTTCGGGCAGCTTCCCGTTCCTGACGCTTGCGCTCGGACTTCTGACGCTCTTCTTCCAGCATCATGTCCTTGACCTTCATCAGGCGGGCGGTGGAGGAACGCTCATTCTCGTCCAGTTTCATGGAGATGAACTTGATGTTGGTCTCCATTTCCGGGATCATAACGTACTCCAGCGCGTTGACACGGCGGCGGGTCTTTTCAATTTCCTGGGCCAGAAGCTGCATGGTCTTTTCTACCTGGGCCAGTTGCAGCATGTCCTGGAATACGCCGGACAGAGCATCCAGGGCGTCATCCAGCTCACCGGAGGTCTGGGCGAAGCCGTAGGGATAGATCTCCGCGGGATCGTCGTTCTTGGTGTGGAAGGTGTACTGCGGCACATTGACAGACATGATGTTCTTGAACTTCATATCCAGGGCCACGGATTGCTTGGGATAGGACAGGGCCTGCTCCAGCATTTCGGGGCTCATAATGGCAGAGGCCACGGTGAAGGCACTGTGGGCCTCGGCAAGGCCGGTCTCCACCTTCTGACGGAGTTCCCGATTCAGCCGGACGATGTCCAGAAACTGACGCATCAGCTCATCCCGCTTATCCTTCAGCAGTTTGTGGCCTTTGACAGCGGTTTTGCGGCGGGTCTTGAGCCGGGTCAGCTCCATTCTGGTGGGATTTATGGTTGTGGATGCCATTTGCCCACCTCCTTACGCCTTCTCGGGATAGTATTTCTCAATATACTTGACGTTAATTCGCTTCAGCTCACTCTTGGGCAGGATGGAAAGAAGCTGCCAGCCAATGTCCAGAGTTTCCTCAATGGAGCGGTTTACATCGTTGCCCTGGGACACATAGACGTTCTCAAACTCGGTGGCGAACTTTGCGTAGAGCTTGTCGGTGTCGGACAGTGCGGCTTCGCCCAGAATGGTCATAAGCTCGGCGGCGTCCTTACCGGCGGAGTATGCGGCAAAGAGCTGGTTGAGGGTGTTGGAATGGTCCTCACGGGTCTTGCCCTCGCCGATGCCCTTATCCTTCAGACGGGACAGAGAGGGGAGCACGTCCACGGGAGGGTTAATGCCCTGACGGTAGAGAGAACGGGAGAGGATGATCTGACCCTCGGTAATATAACCGGTCAGGTCGGGGATGGGGTGGGTCTTG
>CAZEPQ010000139.1:0-4964 GCA_964514175.1 uncultured Oscillospiraceae bacterium | reverse complement strand
CCGTCCAGGAGGTATAGGGATACATAAAGGAGGAAACCTCCAGACAGCCGGTGGCGTTGGTGATGACTGCCTTATCCTCCGGCTCCAAAGCCCGCATGACCGCACGGCAGGTGATGCCTGCGCCGCAGCCGGCGCAAAGCCGGTGGCCGCCCACAAAGCGTTCGGGCTTTTCCAGCTCTTTTTTAAACTGATATGCCATAACTTATTCCTCCCTGACGCCCATGTGGGTATATACTTCGCCAATTTCACCGGTGGCGGCAATGTGCTCCAGTCTTCCGAACACATCCCTGATATCCGTGGTGCTGACGTCACGACCGCCAAGACCGTAGACGATGCCCACGGTCTTGGGTCTGTTCTCAAGATCATACAGCGCGCTTCTGGTCTCCGCAAACAGAGGACCGCCGCAGGCGGAGAAGCCCTCCACCTTGTCCATGACTGCTACAGCCTTGCAGCCCTTCAGAGCCTGGGCCAATTCCTCCGCGGGGAAGGGGCGGAATACACGGACCTTGATGAGCCCCACCTTCTTGCCCTGACCGCGAAGCTGGTCCACAGCAGCTTTGGCAGTGCCTGCGGTGGAACCGATAAGCACGATGGCTTCCTCTGCGTCCTCCATGCAGTATTCCTCAAAGAAGCCGTATTTTCTACCGGTGAGGGCCTCGAACTTCTCTGCTACATCCAGAATTGCCTTCTTGGCGTTCTTCATAGCCTCGGCTTCCTGCTTTTTATGCTCCATATAATAGTTGGTCACGTCGTAGGGGCCAACTGCCAGCGTGCCGTTTTTGTTGAGAAGATAATGCTCCGGGTTGTAGTCGCCCACAAAGCCCTTGACCTCCGCATCCTCCATCAGTTCGATGTTTTCCACAGCGTGGGAGGTGATGAAGCCATCCATGCAGATCATAACGGGCAGACGTACATCGGAGGTCTCCGCAATGGGGAAGGACTGGACATAGTTGTCATAGACCTCCTGGTTGTTCTCGGCGTAGATCTGGATCCAGCCGGAATCTCTTGCACCCATGGCATCGGAATGGTCGTTGTTGATGTTGATGGGGCCGGTGAGGGCACGGGTGGAGACTGCCAGCACGATAGGCAGTCGTGAAGAGGCTGCCACATAAAGCAGCTCATACATCAGGGCCAGACCGGCGGAGGAAGTGGCGCTGATGGCACGACCGCCAGCGGCTGCCGCACCGATGCAGACGGACATGGAGCTGTGCTCAGATTCCACGGTTACCAGCTCGGTGTCAACCTTGCCGTCGGCCACATACTGGGCAAAATACTGTGGAATCTCTGTGGAGGGGGTAATGGGGAATGCGCCCATAACGTCAGGGTTGATCTGACGCATGGCAACAGCCACAGCTTCGTTGCCGGAAAGTCTGTCGAGAATTGCCATTACTTGTCCTCCTTCCATACGATGGCGTCGAAGGGACATGCGGTAATGCAGATGCCGCAGCCCTTGCAGTGCATCAGGTCGAACTCGCCCCGCTTGCCGTCCTTTACGGGAATTGCGCTGTCGGGGCAGTAGGGCACGCACAGAAGGCACTGCTTGCACTTATCTGCCACGAAAACTGGAGTCTGTGTCCGCCAGTCGCCGGTATTAAACATAAGTGAAGTGGCGGGCTCATAAATCTCTCCGCCGGGGGTCAGCTTTTGCCAAGGGGTCTTTTCGTTGATATCCTTTGCGTAAATCATCCCTGTACCTCCTCCATGGACTGGGTCAGCACCTTCATATTGCCCGCAATGACCTGGGGCTTGGTGGCAAACTTGTGATGAAAGGACTCTTCCATATCTGCTTTGAACTTCTCCGGGTCCACCACACCGCTGACCTTTACGGTGGCAGCCAGCATGGGAGTGTTGGGGAAAGCGGAGCCAAGGATCTCCCTGGAGATGCCGTTGGCATCGATGGTGCAAACACGGCCCTGATAGTCGCCCAGCAGAGGACGAATCTCATCCGGGGTCTTTTTCGTGTTGATAATGATGGCACCGGATGCCTTCAAACCAGCGGTGACATCTACGCATTCAATGAGGCCCTCGTCCACCACCACAACGTAGTCCGGCTCGTAGATATTGGAATGGATGGTGCAGCGCTGATCACTGATGCGGTTATAGGCGGTGATGGGTGCGCCGCTGCGCTCGGGGCCGTATTCCGGGAAACCCTGGACATATTTGCCGGAAGAAAAGGCTGCGTCAGCCAGCAGGAGACAGGCGGTTTTTGCGCCCTGACCGCCCCGGCCATGCCAGCGGATCTCGACCATGTTGTTACTCATAAATGTTACCTCCATTTTCGGGGGAGCAGCGGGATGGAAAAACAAAAAGCCTCCGTCCGTAAAGGGACGAAAGCCACGCTTCGCTGTACCACCCGTTACTGCACACCAACATATGCATCTCCCAATAACGGTGGAGTACCGGCAGCGCCTACTGAATGTTCGGGCTGCAGCTCAGAAGTGATCTTCGGTACGGGGCTACTGTCACCGGGCTTGCACCATCCCCAGCTCGCTTTGGAGGTCGCCTGCGTCCTACTCTCTTCGTCATCACGTTAAAGTGTTATATTTGATTACACATATAATAACGAACTGTAAGGAATTTGTCAAGGGCGTAATTCGGCAAGTTTTTCACAACCTTTTTCCTTCGTTTTGGTACCTTTTTGTCATGTTTGTGCGCAAAAATGTGCACGATATATGTACAAGCGTACCCATACCACAGTCTTGACGAAATTTATTCAAAGCACGATTTCATTGCAGCAAATCCTTCTAAATGTAGATTTGAAAATTTTATGCATTTTTCTCACAAAACCACTTGACAAAATGGCGTTTCTATTGTATATTGTAGACACAAAGAACAAGGGAGTGATTCCAGTGAAGATCTAGAGCACGACAGTTCAGCGAGTGAATCTGTCGGAAGTTTTGAAAGTTTGATGCGTGTAATCTTGCAGCGTTTATTTTCAGCAACTGTCCCAGGTTGCTCTCCGGTGTAGACCGGTTGAAAATAGATACTAAAGATATGGAGGTACATTCCCATGTACTAATCAGTCATCCGTCCATTACACATCACGATGGAGGCTAGGAGCCCATGAGAACGTAAGCGGCTAATCCGCACTCTAAACAAACAAATTTTTCATTCGGAGGACAGTCCCATGAACACGTAAGTTCAGGATCTGATCAAAATCTACGAAATGGAGGTACTCCCCAATGTACTAATTAGCCATCCGTCCAGAAACCATTTGTGTTGGAGGCTCGGGTCCCATGAAAAGCTAAGCGGCTAATCCGCATTTTAAAAAGAAGATTTATTTTAGTGGAGGACAGTCCCGTGAACAAGTGATTCTTCTGGCAAAGATGCTGGAGTACATTAAAAATTTCATAAGAAAGGATGAGAGGGGTATGATTGAACCCACCGACTTCTGACTACCGTGTATGGCGATGTGATGTGTGCTGTACACGGTAGTTTTTTCGTCATTTCCCGGGAAAATTATTGACATTTGCCCCGGTTATATGATTCAATATTCTCAAGAAAAATTTAGAATTCGGAGGAGTTCCATTGAGCAGTCAGAAAACCCTTATCAACAACCTTTCCGAAGGCCCCGTACTAAAGAGCCTCATTCGGTTTGCCATTCCGCTGATGCTGGCAAACCTGTTACAGGCGGTCTATTCCATGGTGGACATGATTGTGGTGGGCCAGTTTGGCGGTCCTGCAGGCCTCTCTGCTGTAGGCATCGGCGGTCAGATCACAAACCTGTTCCTTGCGGTGGGCATGGGCTTTTCCAGCGGCGCCCAAGTGGTAATTTCCCAACAGGTAGGCATTGGCAGCAAGAAGATATCCAAGACCATCGGTACGCTGCTGACCACAGAGCTGATCCTTGCCATCATCACCGGCTTTATCGGCATTGTATGTCACGGAGGCATCCTCTCCCTTATGAATACATCTGAAGCTGCCTGGGATGAAGCACGCCGCTATCTTATCATCTGCTCCTGCGGCATGATCTTCATTTTTGGCTATAACGCACTGTGCGCCGTCCTCCGGGGCATGGGCGAAAGCAAACTGCCCATGGTGTTTGTGGGTGTTTCTTCCCTGGTCAATGTGGTTCTGGACCTGATTTTTGTGGGCGTATTCCATTGGGGTGCCGGCGGTGCCGCCGCTGCCACCGTGATCGCGCAGTGCATCTCCTTCCTGTGTGCCGCCATTTATCTCTACCGCCACAAGGAAGCCGCACAGTTCGACTTCCAGCTTCGCAGCTTCCAGATCGATCCCCAGCAGCTCAAGGCCCTGTGCCGTCTGGGCGTGCCTGCTGTTGTCCAGCAGTTTATGATCACCGGCTCCATCACCTTCATCAATGCTCAGATCAATGCCTATGGCGTTGTGGCCTCCGCAGTGGACTCTGTGGGCGGAAAGCTCAATACCGTGGTCCATATTGTTTCCGGTGCCATCTGCACTGCCACCGCCACCATGGTGGGACAGAGCTTCGGCGCAAGAAAGATTGATCGGGTACAGAAGGCCTTCTGGGCCTGCGCTGCAATCTGTTTTATTTGGGGCTGCATTATGATCGCATGCTATCTGCTTCTGCCCCGTCAGATTTTCAGTCTCTTTACCACCGATCCTGAGGTTCTGGATATGGCGCCTCTGTATCTGCGCTATGCCGTGGTTTGGCTGCTGGCTCTTTGTACCATGGATGCGCCTTTCTCTCTGGTGCAGGGCATCGGTCACGCAAACCTGAATTTGATCGTAGCCCTGCTGGACGGCGTGGTAGCCCGTATTGCTCTCAGCATGCTGCTGGGTCACTTTATGGGACTCACCGGCTTCTGGCTGGGCAACGGTCTGGCAGGCTTTGTCACCACCATTGCGCTGGGTGTCTATTATTTCACCGGAAGATGGAAAGACCGCCAACCGGTTACTGATTGATTTTTTGGCCGCACCCTTCGGTCAATGTCACTAAGTTAAGCTAATGAATCCCCCTGCCGTCGAAAGAGAGACGGTAG
>CAZEPQ010000138.1:0-5076 GCA_964514175.1 uncultured Oscillospiraceae bacterium | reverse complement strand
GGTTGGCGATTTCAACGATTGGATTCCCCAGTATCTGGCCCCCCAGAATTCCACCGGCGTATGGTCCGGTGTGCTCTCCAATGCCCAGGAGGGTGATCTGTACAAATATCGCATTACCACAGCGACAGGAGAAGTCTTTGACAAAGCCGATCCCTATGCGTTTTCTGCCGAGGTTCGCCCCGGCACCGCCTCCAGAGTCGTTTCTCTGGACGGCTATACCTGGCACGATGGTCGATACCGTGCCGCCCACCGCAACACAAAATCTACCCGTCCCATGAACATCTACGAGGCCCATCTTGGTTCCTGGAAACAGCAGGAAACCCCTGAGGATCCGGATTATCCCTTTCTCAGCTATCGACAGCTTGCGGACGAGCTGATCCCCTATCTCAAGGAGATGGGCTATACCCATGTGGAGCTGCTGCCCCTGCTGGAGCATCCCTTTGACGGCTCCTGGGGCTATCAGGTAACGGGATTTTTTGCCCCCACCAGCCGCTTCGGCAGTCCGAAGGACCTGATGTATTTGGTGGATCAAGCCCATCAAAATGGCATCGGCGTCATTTTAGACTGGGTTCCCGGCCACTTCTGCCGTGATGCCCACGGTTTGGGCCGTTTTAACGGAGATATGCTATACGAAGCAGCCGATCACCCTGAATGGGGCACCTATAAATTCAATTTTGCCCGCAGTGAGGTTCGCGGTTTCCTGATGAGTTCCGCCCTCTACTGGCTTCTCACCTACCACATCGACGGTCTTCGGGTGGACGGCGTCACCAGTATGCTGTACCTGAACTTCGGACTCCCCGATTGGGCCACCCGGGAATATAATGCCAATGGCGGGGAAGAAAACCTCTATGCGGTTTCCTTCCTTCAGGAGTTTAACTATGCAGTCCACACCCACGCCCCCGGCACCATCACCATTGCGGAGGAAAGCTCCGCATGGCCCAACGTTACCGGCTCCACGGAGCATGGCGGTCTGGGCTTCGACCTGAAGTGGGACATGGGCTGGATGAACGACACCCTGGACTACTGTAAAATTGATTTCCCCTTCCGAAAGTATCACCACGACAAGCTGACCTTCTCCATGATGTACAGTTTTTCGGAAAAATTTGTGCTGCCCCTGAGCCACGACGAGGTGGTTCACGGAAAACTGAGTCTCATCGGCAGAATGCCGGGAGACTACTGGCGGCAGTTTGCAGGGCTGAGACTTCTGGCCCTGTACCAGATGACCCACCCGGGCAAAAAGCTCAGCTTTATGTCCTCGGAGTACGGCCCTTTCATCGAATGGCGGGAGTACGAATCTCTGGAGTGGTTCATGCTGGATTACCCCGCCCACAAGCAGCACCAAAACTTTGTCCGCGCCCTGAATCGGCTGTACAAAGACAACCCCGCCCTGTGGCAGGATGACCACAGTTGGGACGGCTTCCGCTGGCTGGACGCTGACCGGAAGGACGAAAGCATTTTGGTGTTCCGCCGCACCGGTAAGGAAAAGACAAAGGCCATCACCGTCCTGCTGAATTTCCAGCCGGATGTCTATACCGGCTACCGCATCGGCGTCCCCTATCCCGGGGACTACCGGGAGATCCTCTGCTCCGACCAGGCAGAGTATGGTGGCAGCGGAAAATGCAATCCCGGCGTACTTCACGCAGAGCCCATCCCCTGGAACGGCGAAAAATGGTCCATTATGGTGGATGTGCCCCCCATTGGCGGTATTCTGCTGCAAAAAGTACCCAGAAAAAAGAAACGTTAAGGAGCGATATCATTGTTCGCAGGAAAAGAAGATTTTAAGATCGCCTATGGTGCCAAGGCTCTGGAGACCTTGGCAAAGCCCATAGACGAGTGTACTACCTTTGAGAAATACGAAGTGCTGGCCTATCTGATCTCCAGCACCGTCAGCAAGGTCCGCACCCAGACCTCCCAGCGCCATGTACGGCTCCAGCAGAAGAAGGTCCACTACTTCTCTATGGAGTTCCTCATTGGCCGTCTTCTGAAAAACTATCTGATCAATCTGGAGATGGAGGACATCGTCCGGGAAGGTCTGGAGGACATGGGCATTGATCTCGACGAGCTTTGTCAGTGCGAAATGGATCCCGGTCTGGGCAACGGCGGTTTGGGCCGTCTGGCCGCCTGCTTCCTGGATTCCATGGCTTATCTGGGAGTTCCCGGCGTAGGCATGGGCATCCGCTATCGGTTCGGCCTGTTCCGTCAGAAGTTTGAGAATGGCTATCAGATCGAGGAGCCCGACGGCTGGCTGGAAAACGGCTATCCCTGGGAGGTTAAGCGCCCCGAGGATGCCATTCCCGTACAGTTTGGCGGCTATGTTGAGCAGATCCCCACCGCTGACGGCAAGCTCCAGTGCGTCACCAAAAACGCCACCACCATTCTGGCTGTTCCCTATGACGTACCCATCGTGGGCTACGGCGGCAAGACCGTCAACATTTTGAGACTTTGGAGCGCCGAGCCTGTGGTGCAGCGTCTGGATCTGGCTGCCTTCAATGCCGGTGACTACTCCGGCGCCATGCGGGAGCGGAATGAGATCGAGGCCATCACCACCATCCTCTACCCCGATGACAGCACCGAAGCCGGCAGAGCTCTGCGCCTGAAGCAGGAGTATTTCTTCGTTTCCGCCGGCACCATGGACATCGTCAAGAACTTCAAACTGAACTATGGCACCAACTGGGCCATTTTCCCTGACAAAATCAGCATCCACACCAACGACACCCATCCCGCCCTGTGCGTTCCCGAGCTAATGCGTATTCTGCTGGACGATGAAGGTCTGGAATGGGATGAGGCCTGGGATATCACCCGCCGCACCATCTCCTATACCAACCACACCGTTATGCCCGAGGCCCTGGAGAAATGGTCCATCGACCTGATGCGCTCTCTCCTGCCCCGTGTATACCAGATCATCGAGGAGATCGACCGCCGCTACTGCGCCTCCTTTGACCGGACCCAGTCCGATTGGCATGACCGTCTGAGAAACACCGCCATCCTTTGGGACGGTCAGGTGCATATGGCAAACCTCTCCATCATCGGCGCATACAGCGTCAACGGCGTAGCCTCTCTCCACACTGAGATTCTGAAATCCGACACCTTGAAGGACTTCTACGCCCTCACCCCGGAGAAATTTTACAACAAAACCAACGGTGTCACCCATCGCCGTTTCCTGGCCGAGGCCAACCCCAGCCTTTCCCATCTCATTACCGATGCCATCGGCCCCGAATGGCTGGGTAACGCGGGCCATCTGAAGGAGCTGCTGCCCTATAAGGAGGACCCCGCCTTCCTGGAAGCTCTGGCCAAGAGCAAGCGAGAGAACAAAGTTCGCTTCGGCAACTATGTCAAGAGTCACATGGGCATTGACATCGACCCGGATTCCGTCTTTGACATCCAGGTCAAGCGTATCCACGCCTACAAGCGCCAGCTTCTGGCCGCCTTTAAGATCATGCACCTTTACAATGTGCTGAAGGAAAATCCCAACGCCGATGTGGTTCCCCACACCTTCGTCTTTGCAGGCAAGGCCGCCGCAGGCTACGCCTTCGCCAAGGAGTCCATCAAGTATATCAACTCCATTGCGGAGCTGGTGAACAACGACCCCGTGGTAAGCAAGAAGATCAAGGTCATCTTCCCAGAAAACTTCAACGTCTCTACTGCTCAGCTCATCTACCCCGCAGCGGATATCTCTGAGCAGATCTCCACCGCAGGCAAGGAGGCCTCCGGCACCGGCAACATGAAGTTCATGTTCAACGGTGCTGTGACCCTGGGCACTCTGGATGGCGCCAACGTGGAGATCCGCGAACAGGTGGGCGACGATAACATCTTCATCTTCGGTCTCAAGGCCGACGAGGTTATGAACTACTACCAGAACGGCGGATATATCGCCTTCGACACCGCCCAGTCCGATGCCCGGCTCCAGAAAATCTGCGATCAACTGGTGGACGGTACCTTCCTGCCCATGGGCCGGAACTTCTACGGCATCCATGACGCACTGATGAAGGGCAACGACGAATATTTCGTGCTCAAGGACTTTGACAGCTACTTCAAGACCTGGCAGGAGGTTTCCCGTGTCTACCAGGACAAGGAACGCTGGGGCAAGATGAGCCTGCACAACATCGCAAACGCAGGCTTCTTCAGCTCTGACCGCACCATCCGTCAGTATTGTGACGACATCTGGCACACCCATTGTGATAAACTGAAATAAAAAGCGTCAGCCGCAGCGCTTTGCGGCGCTGCGGCCTGCCCATATTCCCCGGAGAAATGAACGCATTTCCAAAACTTCTGGCATAATTCAACAAGGAGGGTTCCCATGCGCAAAAAAGAGTGTATCGCCATGCTGTTAGCTGGCGGCCAGGGCAGCCGACTTCTGGCCCTGACCAAGAAAAACGCAAAGCCCGCCGTATCCTTCGGCGGCAAGTATCGCATCATTGACTTCAGCCTCTCCAACTGTGTCTCTTCCGGCATTGACACGGTAGGCGTGCTGACCCAGTACAAGCCCACCGTTTTAAATGCCTACCTGGGCAACGGCGAAGCCTGGGACCTGGACTGCTCCAACGGCGGCGTTCATGTGCTGCCGCCCTACGAGACGGAAACCGGCGGCTCCTGGTACATGGGCACAGCCGATGCCATTTATCACAACATCGACTTTATCGACTCCTACAGCCCCCAGTATGTGCTGATCCTCTCCGGTGACCACCTTTACACCATGGATTACAGCAAGATGCTTGCAGAACATAAGGCTCACAACGCCGACCTGACCGTCTCCGTTATGACCGTACCCTGGGAGGAAGCCAGCCGTTTCGGCATTATGGAGTGTGACGAGCTGGGCCGCATCGTAAACTTTGCGGAAAAGCCCGCCGAGCCCATCAGTAACCTGGCTTCCATGGGTATTTACATCTTCTCCTGGCCCATCCTCCGGGAGTCCCTGCTCAGTGATCACGAGGACAAGACCTCTTCCCACGACTTCGGCAAGAACATCATCCCCAATATGCTCGCCGCAGAAAAACGTCTATACGCCTATGAGTTCTCCGGCTACTGGAAGGACGTAGGCACCATCGACAGCTACTACGGCGCCAACATGGAGCTGCT
>CAZEPQ010000137.1:0-5120 GCA_964514175.1 uncultured Oscillospiraceae bacterium | reverse complement strand
CTTTTGAAGCGTTCTGTCTCCATGCGTTCCCAGGTGGAGGTTGCCGGTATCTGCATTGATCCCGATGCCCACACCGTCACCATCGACGGTCAGGAGATCAACCTGACCCCCAGAGAGTTCGAGCTGCTGCTCTATGTGGCCCAGAACAAGAACATTGCCCTGTCCCGGCAGCAGATCCTTTCCGCTGTCTGGAACTTCGACTACTACGGCGACGCCCGCACCGTGGACACCCATGTGAAGAATCTTCGTATGAAACTGGGCTCCCACGGCGCTGCTCTAAAGACTGTCCGTGGTCGGGGCTACAAACTCGAGGGCTAAGCTATGGGCCAGAGAAGCAGCCTCCGGTACAAACTGATCCTGCTGTCCGTTGGTGTATTGGCCCTTTACTATGTACTGGTAAGCCTGTTCAGCATCCTGTTTATGGAGCCATATTATCTCCACAAGGTGGAACAGACCCTGGTAAACGCATACTACACCATTCGTGGCATGGATGAATTTGACGTTAACACCGTGTCCCAGATGGAAGAATCCAACCTGACCTTCATGATCGCAGACATCGACACCATGGAGATCGTATACAACAGCCAGATGCCGGATCACTTCGCACGAGATTATATCGTCCGTTTGCTCCCCAGCATCCGGGATCAGGCCCTTCATACCGGTGCCAGCTACACCATCAATTCCGATGAAATGCTGCAGCACACCGCCTCCGGCGTGACACTTTCCACCAGCAGGCGGGTCACCCTGGGTGGTATCACTGACGAATATATCATCGACATCAGCACCTCCTACGCCTCCATCTCCCAGGCCACCAATATTTCGTTGAAATTCTCCCTGGTGGTGGGCCTGCTGGTAATGATCATGGCAATCGTGGCTTTCTCTCGCATGTCCTCCCTGGTGATCCAGCCGGTGACTCAGATCACCGAAATCGCCAACCAGATCGCCCACCTGGATTTCTCCCAGAAGTGCGAAGTCAACGACAATGGCGAAATTGGCCTCATGGCTGAGAGCATCAACACCATGTCGGACTTTATGCAATCCCATATTGCCCAGCTTGAGGCCGCCAACCAGCAGCTTCTTCGGGACATTGAGCAGAAGAAGGCCCAGGAGGAAGCCAGAAAAAATCTGGTGTCCAACCTTTCCCACGATCTCAAGACCCCCATCGGCCTCATTGCAGGCTATGCCGACGGCCTTCGCTCCGGCATGGTGAAGGATGAAGCCGATATCAAGGAATACTGTGACGTGATCTGTGACGAGTCGGACCGAATGATGACCATGATCCTTAAAATGATGGAGCTGTTCCGTCTGGAAAGCGGCACCGTGGACCTGGAAATTGAGGAATTCGATCTGGCAGACCTGCTCAATTATGTGGTGGAGATCTTCAACATTGAGATCGAACGGGCCCACTTGGATTTCTCCGCGGACTATTCCGACGGGCTCTATATCCGCTCGGACTACTTCTCTGTGGAGCAGATCATTACCAACTATGTCCAAAACGCCGTGTCCCACATGGGTGAAGGCAACACCCTCCGCATCAGCGTCCAAGATGTGGGCGAGAGCTACCGTGTCAGCGTGTTTAATTCCGCGGCGCACCTCACCCTGGATGAAATGTACCGCATCTGGGACAGCTTCTATCGGCTGGACAAATCCAGAACCAGCCGCAAGCAGTCCGGTCTTGGTCTTTCCATCGTCCGCAGCAATATGGAGTTGTTGGGCGGTGCCTACGGCGTGGACAACGTGGAAGGCGGCGTCAGCTTTTGGGCAGAATTCAAAAAGAGCGACAGCCAGCAGGAAACCGAATAATGTTCCCTTCTCCCCCGGTGTCATTCCACCGGGGGTATTTTTTGCACAGAAGAAGCGACAAAATACCCATATTGCCCTGCATGATACAAATTGTCCCTTCCAAGATTCGTATACATTTGTTATAATTCTAAATGTAATAATGCGAAAAAAGGAGCGATTCGAATGAGCCGCAAATACAAAAACATGATGTCTCCCCTGAAGATCGGAAATGTGGTTTTGAAGAGCCGTTTTCTCTCTGCCAACGCCCTTCCCCACTTCCTCCAGGGTCCTGAACTGTATCCCTCCGACGCTGTGGTGGATTATCTGGTGGGCCTTGCCAAGAACGGCGCAGCCATTGTCACCATCGGCGACTGGACCAATCTGCAGCAGCGTGAAGGCTTCGGTGATGGATGTCATTTCCCCATGTGGGACACCCGTGACCCCGCCTTGGAAAACGCCATGACCCTGATGGTGGATCAGATTCACTTCTACGGTGCTAAGGTGCTGGGTGCAACCCATCTGTCTGCCCCCGCCGGCTACGGTGTCTATGACGGCGAACCCGCCGGCATGATGATGGAGCTTTCTCCCGCCGAGATGGAAGAAATGATGGAGGAAATGACCGAGATGATGGGCGGCGAACCCATGGGCGGCGACGGCGCGCCCATGCCCTTCGGACCTCCTCCCGGACATGATGGCCCCATCAAAGCCATGGGCATCGAGCAGATGCAGCAGTACATCAAGGAACTGGTGGACAAGATGCGCTACTACAAGAGCGTAGGCTATGACGGTGCTTCCATCCACGCTTCCTATGGCGCTACCGTTCTGGCAAAGTTCCTTTCCCCCAAGTATAACAAGCGTACCGACGAATTCGGCGGTCCCATGGAAAACCGCGCCAAGTTCCCCATTATGGTGGCAAAGGCTATGAAGGATGCCTTCGGTCAGGACTTCCTGGTGGAAATGCAGGTCTCCGGTGAAGAGGACGGCGGTCTCACCATCGAGGATATCGTCACCTTCGCAAAGCTGGCTGAGGGCTATGTGGACATTCTCCAGCTCCGTGCCGGCGACGGCGATCTGGCCCATCCCACCGGCTTCAACTCTGTACCCCATGATCCTCTGACCCTCCAGTACGCCGCTGCCATCAAGGCAAGCGGCGCCAAGATCGTCACCGCTCCCATCGGCGGTTTCCAGGATCTTGACGATATCGAATCCTACATTGCCTCCGGCAAGACCGACATGATCGGTGTGGGCCGCGCATTCATCTGCGACAGCGAATACGGCAAGAAGATGCTGGAAGGCCGGGGCGAGGACGTGGTTCCCTGTGTCCGCTGCAACCGCTGCCATGGTCTGGGCATGCAAGGCCCCTGGAAGAGTGTCTGCACCGTCAACCCCGAGGTCGGCATTCAGCACAAGCTGAAGGCTCTGGTTCCCGCTGAGACTACCCCCAAAAAGGTAGCTGTCATCGGCGGCGGCTGTGCCGGTATGCGTGCTACCCTGTACCTGGTGGATCGGGGTCACAGCGTCACCCTGTACGAGAAGACCGACAAGCTGGGCGGTCAATTGCTCCATGCGGATTACTCCAGCTTCAAGTGGCCCCTCCGTGACTACAAGGATTACCTCATCGCACAGCTTGAGAAGTCCGCTGTGGATGTAAAGATGAACACCACTGCCACCCCTGAGATGATCGCCGCCGAGGAATTCGACGCTGTCATCGCCGCCCTGGGCGCAACTCCCAAGTTCCCCCCTGTTCCCGGCCTGCTGGACGAAACTGGCACTCCCATGGAAGGTGTTTACAATCCCATCGAGGTCTACGGCAAGGAAGCCGAGATTGGCAAAAACGTGGTCGTCATCGGCGGCGGCGAGATCGGCATGGAAACCGCCATGTACCTGGCCGAGAACGGCCATGAGGTCACCATCCTCTCCCGTCAGAAGAAGTTCGCTGCTGAGGCAGACCGTGTCCATTACTACTCCATGTTTGCCGATGCCTGGGGTAAGATGCCCAACCTGACCGCCATCAAGCGGGCCACCACCACCGCTGTGGCTCCCGGCGCTGTCACCTACACCGACAAGAAGGGCGAAAGCCACACCATCCCCTGCGATTCCATCGTGGCCTGCGGCGGCATGGAAGCCGCTCAGGATGAGGCGCTCACCTTTGCGGATGTGGTTGATACCTTCATCATCATCGGCGACAACGAAGGCTCCGGCAACGTTCAGACTGCCACCAGAAGCGCTTACGCCGCTGCAATGAGAATTTAATTTCTGCAAAAATGGGTCACCTTTCGGTGACCCATTTTTGCGCTGTACGACACAACCGCCGCAGCGCATAGCTACGGCGGTTGTTGTTTATTCTGCCTGAATCAGATGTTCTCCGCAGGTGGGGCAGGCAAAGCCTTTCATAAGGGAGTTCTCGTCCACGGCGAACTGATCGCCGCACTGGGGACATTTTACCTGATACAGCGTTCTCTCGCTGTTATCAAAGTATTCGTCCTCGCCCATTTCGTCCAGCTCTTCCTCGTCCTCATCTGCGAACAGATAATCCATCTGCTCCACAACGGCGGCCAAAGTCTCGTTGACGCCATCGGTGATCTCCGAAAGGACGCTCACCTTATGGCACAACAGGGACACAGTATCCGCCAGTTCAGCAAGCAGCCGCTCCTTGGGATCATTGCGATCCAGCTTGGCCGCTTCCTTAAGGCCCTGGAGATAAGAAGCCTGCTCCTCCATTAGCCCTTGGCACGCTCCAGATACTCGCCAGTGCGGGTATCGATGCGGATCTTCTCGCCTTCGTTGATGAACAGGGGAACCTTGATCTCAGCGCCGGTCTCAACAGTGGCAGGCTTGGTTACGTTGGTAGCGGTGTCGCCCTTGAAGCCGGGATCGGTCTGGGTAACTTCCAGCTCAACAAAGTTGGGGGGCTCCACGGAGAACACGCTGCCCTGATAGCTCAGGATGGTACACTCGGTGTTTTCCTTCACAAACTTGAAGCCGTCGGGCAGGTTGGAAGCGTCGATGGCCTCCATCTCGTAGGTCTCCATATCCATGAAGTAGTACAGATCGCCATCGTTGTAGGAATACTCCATCTTCTTTCTCTCGATGTAAGCGGTGGGGAACTTTGCGGTGGGGTTGAAGCTGGTTTCGGTAACGCCGCCGGTGATGACGTTCTTCATCTTAACGCGGACGAAAGCTGCGCCCTTACCGGGCTTAACATGCTGGAACTCGACAACCTGCATGACTTTGCCATCCATGTCGAAGGTAATACCGTTTCTAAATTCACCAGCTGAAATCATAATTGTTTCCTCCCTAATTTGTAATACGCCGCAGGGAGCGGCATAATTTCAGAA
>CAZEPQ010000136.1:0-5145 GCA_964514175.1 uncultured Oscillospiraceae bacterium | reverse complement strand
TGGTCTCCTGGGGCCAGGGCGGCGTCGATCCCAAGATCATGGGTGTTGGCCCCGTTCCCGCTTCCCGCAACGCACTGGCTAAGGCTGGCCTGACCATCGACGACATCGACCTCATCGAGGCCAACGAGGCTTTCGCTGCTCAGTCCATCGCTGTTGCTCGCGAGCTGAACTTCGACATGGACAAGGTCAACGTCAACGGCGGCGCTATCTCCATCGGTCACCCCGTTGGTGCATCCGGCGCTCGTATCATCGTTACCCTCCTGCACGAAATGCAGAAGCGTCCCGAGGCTAAGAAGGGTCTGGCTACCCTCTGCATCGGCGGCGGCATGGGCGTTGCTACCATCTTCGAGAAGTGCTAATTTAATCTCGACATACGGAGGAGGCGGGGAGACCCGCCTCCTTTTCGATTTTGCACCGGCGCGGCAGCGCCTTTAACCTTCCCCCGAGGGGAAGGTTATTGACTTCCTACTTAATTAGAGGTGTTCCTTATGCCCAAAATTATTACCGCAGAAGAGGCTGCGGCCCTGATCCCCTCCAATTCCACCGTCATGTTCGGCGGCTTCATCGGCTGCGGTGCCGCCCATGAGATCATCCGGGCCATTGACGAGACGGATGTGGAAAATATCATCGGCATTTTTGACGATGGCTCCGTGGTGAACGGCCCCGATGGATCAGATTACTACGCCTGGGCCCGGCTGATCCACTCCCGCAAGATCAAAAAGTATATTGGCTCCCATGTGGGCTCCAACCCCGACGCCTCCGCCAGGTGGGCAAGGGGCGAACTGGAGCTGGAGCTGCTGCCCCAGGGCTCCCTGGCAGAAATGATCCGGGCCGGGGGTATGGGCATTCCTGGCATCCTGACCCCCACCGGCGTGGGGACAATGGTGGAGGAAAGCCCCTGGGTGGATCGGAAAATGACCATCGGCGGCAGGGATTACCTGCTGATGAAGCCCCTGCGGGCGGATTTTGCGGTAATCTCTGGCTACAAGGTGGATAAAAAGGGTAACATCTGGTACAAGGGCACCACCCGGAATTTTAATCCCCTGATGGCCATGGCTGCCGACACCGTTATCGTGGAGGCAGAATATCTGGTGGAGCCGGGGGAGATTGAGCCGGAAAACGTGGTGACCCCCGGCATTCTGGTGGACTATATCGTGGTACGGGAGGAAAAGGGCAATGGATAAGCAGAGAGCCAAGGACATCATTGCAAACCGCTGCGCCAAGGAATTGAAGGACGACTATGTGGTGAATCTGGGCATCGGCATTCCCACCCAGTGCGCCCGGTATTTCCCCAAAGATGTGGATATCACCCTCCATGCGGAGCTGGGACTGGTGGGCCAGGGCCCTGCCCCTACGAAGGAAACGGCAGACCCCATGCATCTGGTGGACGCCTCCGGCAATCCGGCCTCCTGCATTCCCGGCGCCGCCATTGTGGATTCCGCCACCAACTTCGGGCTAATCCGGGGCGGTCATGTGGATGCCTGTGTTTTGGGCGCCCTGGAGGCTGATGCCGAGGGCAGCTTCGGCAACTGGCTGATCCCCGGCAAGAAAATGACCGGCATGGGGGGTGCTATGGATCTGGTGAACGGCGCAAAGACTGTAATTTTGGCCATGATCCATGCCCAGGGCGGCAAGCCCAAGATTGTGGAAAAGTGCAGCCTGCCCCTGACGGGCTACAAGGTGGTAGACATGATCGTAACGGAAATGGCGGTCATGGTGGTGACCCCTGAGGGCCTTCTGCTGACGGAGTACAACCCGGAGCTGGGCGATAAGGAAACTGCTGTTGCGGAGATTCAGAAAAACACCGGCGCAAAGCTCCTGATCTCTCCGGAGCTAAAGCCCATGGTGCTGCCGGAATAAACAAAAAGTGAAGCGAAGCAACAGTTTTTATAAAATCGTTGCAATCCTAACAAATTTACGGTATCATAAAGGTACACCTGTGAGGGTGTACCTTTTATCTTCATCCGGAGTTGATTCCATGAGCAAAAAAAACACTACCCTGGATCTGACCACCTGCGACATTAAAAGTGGTTTGATCCGATTCTCTCTGCCGTTCTTGGCCTCCTATGTGCTGCAAACCATGTATTCTACGGTGGATACCATCATCGTGGGGCAGTTCGCAGGTTCTGCGGGACTGGCGGCGGTGAACAACGTAACCTTTATCTGTAATGCTGCCAGCAACATCGGTTTGGGCGCCTCTGCGGGTTCCGCGGTGCTGATCGCCCAGTATGCAGGCGCAAAGAACGACGAAGGTATCAACCGCACCGTGGGAACGGCCCTCAGTATTGCAGCCATCATGGCAATTATTATGTCCGTTCTGGTGTGTACCTTCATTAATCCCCTGCTGAACATTATGAACATCCCTGCGGAGGCACGGCAGGAGGCCTTCAACTACCTGATCGTCCGGGCAGTCTGCTTTATGATCTCCTTTGTCTATAACTCCATAACCTCCTTCCTGCGAGGCATGGGTGACTCCAAGCGGCCCCTGTACTTCTCGGCGGTGGCGTCTGTTGCCAATGTGGTGCTGGACCTACTGTTCGTGGCGGTGTTCCATTGGGGGGCTGGCGGCGCTGCTCTGGCAACGGAGATCTCTCAGGGCTTTGCGCTGGTCTGGGCCTTTATCTACCTGAGAAAGCATCAGCCCGGGCTTATCACCCTGAAGCTCAGCCAGTACAAGATCCATGGCCCCACAGCCAAGACGGTGCTGAAGATCGGCGTTCCCTCCTCCCTCCAGTATGTGTTTATTGACCTGTCCTTTGTCTTTGTTAACCGCATTATCAACGGCTACGGTGTTATTGCCGCCTCCGCTGTGGCGGTGGGCAGCAAGGTGGTGAATCTGAGCCAGGTGGGTATTTCCGCTCTTTCCACCGGTGTTGGCACCATGGCTGGTCAAAATGTGGGCGCAGATCAGCCTGACCGTGCCGCAAAGTGCGTCAAGCTGGGCGTGGTCTATTCCCTGATCCTGGCTACGGCGGCCTTTATCGTAATTCAACTGATCCCCGAACCACTGGTACGGCTCTTCAACTCCGACCCGGAGGCCATGGCAGAATCCGTTCGTGCCCTGCGCTATCTGGCTCTTATGGCCTTCCCCGCAGCCTTCTTCTTCAACTATGTTGCCATCGCTCAGGCGGTGGGTGCAGCCACCTTCGCCATGATCTGCTACATTCTTGACGGTGTGGTGGTCCGTATCGTACTGAGCCTGCTGCTGACGGAAGTCTTCGGTATGGGCCTGGTGGGTGTGTATCTGGGCATGGGCCTTGCGCCTACTCTGTCTGCTGTGATCGCCGCCGTTTACTTCTACAGCGGTGTCTGGCGGAAAAAGAAGCTGCTGGAAAGCAAAACCCTCAGTACAGAAGAATAAAATAGCTACCAGGACGCTGCAAAGCTTATTTTGCAGCGTCCTGATGTATCTATGGGCAGATTCTTCACAAAATAATGATTGGAAGCTAAAAAACCTATTGACAGAGTATGAAATCCGTGGTAATATATCGGCAGTTAGCGAGGCCTAACCTGTGTGGTTGGGCCCTTTTACAAACGAATGGTTAGACAAAACTAACCAAGAAAGACAGGTGAAACGATGAGTGTTGTGATTGTCGGCGGAAACGAATGTATGGTATGCCGCTATCAGGAAATCTGCAAGAAACGCGGCTATAAAGCCAAGGTCTTTGCAAAGGAAAACGGCCCCATGAAGAAGAAAATCGGAAGTCCCGACCTGATGATCCTCTTCACCGGTACCGTGTCCCATAAAATGATGATATCTGCCACTCAGGAGGCCAAGAAGAACGGCGTTCCTGTGCTGCATGTTCATTCCTCCAGCGCCTCCGCCTTGCAGCAGGCTCTGGATGCCCATCAGGCAAACTGATTTGTGTTATAATTTTCCTCCAAATATATCCCCCAAAAGCCCCGGCGGAATCTGTGTCCGATTCCGCCGGGATACTTTTTCGATTTTGATATCCCGGATTACTTTTTGAAGATTGCTCAAAACTAGGTTTTTGGATATGATTGATATATAAAAATAATTCAGGAGGAGTCCATATGCTTCACAATGAGACCCTAGATACAATTTTCTCCCGGGAAAGCTGCTTGGATTTTACCGGTGAACCAATTCCCGAGGATGCCATTGAGACCATCGTATCCGCAGGCTTTCATGCGCCCACTTCCGGTGGTCGCCAGCCGTGGCATATTACTGTAGTGACCGATCCCGCAGTCCTGGATGAAATCTCCTATCTGGTTTACGGCAATTTCCTGGAAATGATGGAGAAGATTAAGGCGGAAAATGAAAAGGGCGGCGCAAAAAAGACCCCATTTTCCGGCTATGATGAAAATCCCACCCCGGCCTCTGTCCGCTATCACGCGCCCATGATCGTGATTGTTTCCGGTGATCCCAAACAGTCCTCCGTGTACTTCACGGACTGCTGTCTGGCCACTGAAAACATGTATATTGCAGCACAGTCTCTGGGGATCCACTCCCTTTGGTGGGGCGCACTGGAACGGGGCGGCCTGAAAAACCCCAAGGGTACCAATCTGCTGAAAAAATTGGTCCCCGAGGGATACCAGGTGGTTTCCGCCTCCCTCTTTGGCTATCCCACTCCCGACAGAACCCGTCAGCCCGGACGGCTCGTGGGCTTCCGCCGTGGACAGGGCGGTGTGACCCGGCTGTAAACACCCCAGTGGTGCAGAAAGGAGCGGCTTTATGATCGTCAAAAAGGTACAGTTTGAAATGATTTTTGGTCAGGCCATGGAGGGCTTTGCCATGACCCCGGATTCTATTGCGTATTATCCCGACTGTGTTCCGGCGGATTATACCGGGGAACCGGTTACGGATGCCCCGCCGCCCCAGAAATATGAGCTTGCGGTCACGGAGCAGGACGGAGTTCTCAAGGGGATACTCCGCAGTGAACACGGTCTGCAAAAAATAGATGACATTGTGGAAAGTGAATTTTCTCTCTCCTTCACTGCCTTTGCAGGCTCCGGTGGGGATGAGGTGTTCCGCTATGTGCTTCTGTTCAGCGATTCCACCGATCAGTGCGTGGGCTTCAACTGCGGTGTCAAGCCCTTCTTCCGCAGCTTTATGCCCTTGAGAGGTAAAATCCTCGAGAAATAACAAAGGCCCCTCGCTGGATCAATGAACTGCTCCCCGTCAAG
>CAZEPQ010000135.1:0-5168 GCA_964514175.1 uncultured Oscillospiraceae bacterium | reverse complement strand
GGATGATGCTGTCCGGTGCCAACGTGCTGCTGCTGGATCAGCCCACCAACCATCTGGATCTGGAATCCATTACCGCCGTTAACAAGGGTCTCACCGCATTCCCCGGCAACGTGATCCTGGCCTCCCATGACCACGAGATGGTGCAGACCGTGGCAAACCGTGTCATCGAGTTCCACGAGGACGGCAGCTACACTGACCGTTCCATGACCTATGACGAATATCTCGAATATAAAAAATCCAAATAAAAAGAAGGTATTTCCATGAAAAACGTTGTTTTCTCAAAGGAAGCCCCCGCCGCTGTGGGCCCCTATTCCCACGCCATTGACTGCGGCAATATGGTCTTTCTTTCCGGTCAGGTGCCTCTGGTTCCCGAAACCGGTCTCATCGCCGAGGGCGGCATTGAAGCTCAGGCTCGCCAGATGTTCGCAAACATTGACGCAGTACTGAAAAGCTGTGGTCTCAGCTTTGACAACGTGGTAAAGACCACCGTGTTTATGACCGATCTTGCCGACTTTAACACCTTTAACGCCATCTATGCCGAGTATTTCCCCACAAATCCCCCTGCCCGTTCCTGTGTACAGGTGGCCGCTCTGCCCAAGGGCGCACTGGTGGAAACCGAGTGCATCTGCGTAAAGTAAGGAGGGAATTCACATGCCTGTAAATTTAAAAGGACATTCTTTCCTGACTCTGATGGATTTCACCCCTGCTGAGATCCGCTACCTTCTGGATCTGAGCCATGACCTGAAGGCCAAAAAGCGCTCCGGCATTCTGGGCGATACCCTCCGCGGAAAAAACGTAGTGCTGCTTTTTGAAAAGACTTCCACCCGTACCCGCTGCGCCTTTGAAACTGCCATCCACGACGAAGGTGGTCAGGTGACCTATCTGGATGCCGGCAGCTCTCAAATGGGCAAAAAGGAATCCCTGGAGGACACTGCCAAGGTTTTGGGCCGCTTCTTTGATGGCATTGAGTACCGTGGCTACGAACAGTCTGTGGTGGAGGATCTTGCCAAGTATTCCGGTGTGCCCGTATTCAATGGTCTTACTGATGTAGATCACCCCACCCAGATCCTTGCAGACATGCTTACCATGGAGGAGCACATTGCAAAGCCTCTGAAAAACTGCAAGGTGGTATTTGTGGGCGACGTCCGCAACAACATGTGCTACGCCTGGATGTATGGCTGTGCCAAGATGGGCATGACCTTCGTAGGCTACGGCCCCCAGTGCCTCATCGATCAGGTGGACGAGAAGGTGCTCCAGCAGGTTGCGGAAGTCTCCAAGGAGACCGGCGCAAACATCTCCCTTTCCTGCGACATTTCCTCCATCCAGGGTGCCGATGTGCTCTACAGCGACATCTGGGCCTCCATGGGCGAGGAAGATCAGATTCCCGCCAGAGTGGAAATGCTGACCCCCTACCGCATCACCGACGAAATGCTGGAGGCCACCGGCAATAAGGACGTAAAGTTCATGCACTGTCTCCCCTCCTTCCACGATTTTGAGACCAAGATGGCAAAGACCTGGATCGACCAGGGCATCGACATCCGCGAAGTCACCGACGAGGTGTTCCGGGGCCCCCACTCCATCGTCTTTGACGAGGCCGAAAACAGAATGCACACCATTAAGGCTGTGCTGGTGGCAATGATTGGTGCGTAATTACATACTATTTTTACCCGGACGGCTTGACGCCGTCCGGGTGTCTTCATATTTCTCCGCCGTGAATATCAACTGTTTTAAAATCGTAGGGCGGGCTGCCCTCAGCCCGCCGTGGAACAATGCAGAATAAGCAATAACATTGATGAATTGTAACTGCATCCCAGCGGCGGCTTGAGGGCAAGCCGCCCTACAGTCCTGAAATTGATACTTTTATTTTGTAATATAATGCTTGCTATACGAAATATCCTCACATATAATGAAATCAAATCAAACTGAAAGGAGCATTTTTATGTCCCAGAAGATCAAATGGTTTTCCATAGATGACATTGGCGAAAGGCTAAATGTCAAAACAAAAGACCTGGTCATCCCCACAGGAGAGGTCATCAAGCAGCCCAACTGGACAAAGGCAGATTTCCTCGAAGGTCTGAAGGATGTGGACGCGCTTACCGACGACACCGTGACCTACAGCGTTACCAACAACCACGATCCCTGGCTGCTGATTGGATTTGCCTACGCGCTGAAACAAAAATTCGGCAAAAATCCCCATTACCAGTACCCCGCACCCCCGACACCGCAGCTTGACGGCTGGGACATTAACCTGTCCCCCTTACAGGTGGGAACTCAGGAAAACAATTACGATGTTGTCTATCAGGTCATCGAGGACGGAGACAACATCTATTTGAATCTGAATTCCGATGATCCCAATGCGGATATGTCCAAATTCTCCGGCCCCCACACCTTCAACCCGGACAATCTGGACAAAGTCCTAATTCCGGAGCTGCCCAAGGGTAAGCACATTTACTTCCACGCCAAAGGCATGTTCTGTGTCATGGTTCGGGTGGCTATGAGCTATGCCGATGACTGCAAGAGCCTTTCCATCGCCGCCCATGATGATGATTATACCTGCTGCGTGTCTCACTGTGATGAGATCCAGCCCGGCGATGTGACAAAGCGGACCATTCCCAACAATCTTTGAGACTAAAACCGCCTCCGGTTTGGAGGCGGTTTTCGATGAATTTAAGCCACAACCAGCTTGCCGCCGGAAGGCAGAACATACTCACCAGCAAGGGTTGTACCGGCTGCCGCCACTGCGGTAATGGTAACACCGGCAGGAGCGTCGATGCCCTCGACAGAAACAGCTTCAACCAGGGCAACCTTGGAATCCTTGGTAGCGGTCCACTTAGCGCCTGCAAGCTTCACATAAGCACCCACAATGGCACCGTTGACGGTGGAATTATCCAAGACGATGGACATCTCACGGACATCCTCATTGACAATATCGCCCTCGATGGTGGAGCCCACGATGTACAGCTTATTGCCGTAGGGCACGCAGTCTTCAGGCATGACACGGGCATCGGCATCATCGTTTACGATGGCATGGACAACATACTTGGGAGAAATCAGGGTAGAATTCTCAATGTCCACATGAAGGTTGTGGCTCTTAATAAACAGGCAAGCCTCGTCAGCATAGCACTTGGAGCCACGGATCTCAACAGGAGCAGCGGAATCAGCGCCGCCGGACAAGTCATGGGCCATGAAGTCATACTTACCGGCCTTCATGTCGCAGCCTGTGAACTTGGCAGTCATATCGCCAGCCAGAATTGCGCCATGGGTGGCAACATCAAAACGGCAATCGTTGAGAACCACGTTGCAGCCGCCGTCAGAATAAACGCCATAGCCCACACGACGGACGATCACATCGCAGTTGTCTGCCTGGAGGTACAGATCACGACCGTTGTCGGTGGATAGAGCAGCCCAGGAATCGGATTCGATCCAGGAATCCTTATAATAGGTCTTAGTAGTACCCACAGACAGGTGTGTACGGATGGTACCGCCCAGGAACAGTCCTGCGGGAGGCTCCATCATGCCGGGTCCTTTGATGGGATTGGTGGGATCATAGTAATCGGGCAGAGGGCCAGAGTTACCGATGACCTTACAATTCTCTACCCGGAGGGTAGCCTTTCCGGAGCAGGCCGTGCAGGGCCGGATTACGCCGTTGGTTTCAATATAACTATCCTTTACGGTAAGCTCTGCATCATCGGTCGCCATAACAGCAGCACCGATGGCCTCAAAGTCATTGACACCCTGACCGTCCAGCTTAAAGTAGGAATCAGAAATGGTATATTTGCTGCTGCCCTTGACCACGATACCGTTGATAAACTTGGCGTCAGTGGTGTACTTAATGCCCTTTGCCTCAGTTGCGCCGATCTCACCCTCAAGCAGATGCTCGGTGGGATAAGCAGTCACCTCATTGTTCTCGATCACATAGGTGGGGATCATCTTAAAGGACCGGGGGAACATGGGATCGTCGGTGGGGTCATTGCTGGGGCCGCCAGGACCGCCGGGACCACCAGGGCCGGGACCAGGGCCACCGGGCGCACCGGGACCTCCGGGGCCCATCATACCAGGGAAGCCCATGGGCTTCTTTTCGGGCTTTTCACCGATCACATTTGCAATGGGCATGCCATAAGCGGGCATACCGCCTTTTTTCAATTCATAAGACATAAAATATACCTCCTAAATGTTTCATTTCGAAGTGAATCTATTTTATTATACTTTCAAAATCCGGTCAAGGAATTTTCTAGAAACCGCCAAAATTGACACCCAGTGCAAATAAATGCACAAACCTCCGGACTCAAAGGCCCGGAGGTTTGAAAACAGATGAAATTAGATGCGGACAGCAGCATCGAAAGCCATACGGGTGGCAGTACGAACGTTCTTCGCAACTACACAGTCACCAATGGGCATGAACTCGGGAGCGGTCATGCGGAAGCTCTCAGCAAGATCCTGACGGGGACGCATACCGGAGGACATAACAACGACCTCAGCCTCAACAAACTGCTCGTTGCCGTCCTTATCGATGAAGGAAACGCCCTTCTCGGTGATGCCGGTGCAGCGAGCACCGGTGTAGATGTCGATGCACTTTTCCATCTTGCCCAGCATAACGCCACGGGTCAGGTGGAAAGTTTCAGGGCACAGCTCAGGCAGCATCTCAATGATAGAAACATCCTTGCCAGCCTCGGCCAGAGCCAGAGCGGTCTCACAGCCGACTTCACCGCCGCCGATGAGAACGATCTTCTTGCCGATCTCGTCGATGTGCTTATAGCACTCCTCAGCGATCATCACATTGGGACCATCGGTGCCGGGAATGGGGGGAACGAAGGCATTTGCGCCAACAGCAGCCAGAACCCAGTCAGCCTTCTGAGCTTCAATCATCTCGGGAGTCGCTTCGGTGTTGAGGACCACCTTGATGCCCAGCTTCTCAACCAGCTTGATTTGATAGTTCATAAACTTTGCCAGGTCATACTTGAAGGAGACCTGCTCAGAGAACACCAGCTTACCGCCCAGACGGTCAGCCTTCTCGTAGATAGTTACATCATGGCCACGCTTTGCGGCAACGATAGCAGCCTCCATACCGGAGGGGCCGCCGCCGATGACGATGACCTTCTTGGGAGTGGTGGACTCAGGGATCAAATCCTTGAGCTGGTTCTCACGGCCAACGGTGGGGTTAACGGAAC
>CAZEPQ010000134.1:0-5195 GCA_964514175.1 uncultured Oscillospiraceae bacterium | reverse complement strand
TATTTTTATTATACGGCATGTGTTGTTCACGATACAAGTCCTTAACCTTTTATTACAGAGCGATTCAAGATTACGCACAGTTCCTGTAGGGACGATTATCAATCGCCCGGCAGGGTGCCGTCGCAATATGGGCAAACTTCCGGCGAATCCGCAGGAGATTCCCCAAAACAAATTTGAAAGGAGCAATTCCATGAACGATAAAATCGCAAAACTGCTGGGTGAGCAGATGGAGGAAGAGAATCCCGCCGACACCATGGTCAGCCGCTACAACCTCTTCGGCAAGGACCCCAAAGCCCTGTACCTGCTGGATCAGGAGTACGCCACCAGAACCTACTCCGCTCCCTCTCTCACCCTCTCCTGACATTCAAAGATATTAAACGCGGAATCATCAACCAGGGCTTCCGCGTTTCTATTTGCTTCATATTCAATTACTTTCAAAGGAATAGCTATCACGTTTTACTACAGCTCCACAACAAGAACACCGCTGATTATACACATATCTGGTCGTTGTCCGCGTACCATTTTCCTTATGTGAACTCTTGCCAATGACAAATGCACTATTTCCATAAAGATCATACGCCATACCTGCATGATATTCCTCAACATTTCGTAGAACAGAACGGGTGGATTTATCAGCTACCATTTTATCACTGATTCTTTTCATCGTAAAAAAATGGCCGCAATACGGGCATTTGTCGTATTTCCACAACAAGGAAACAAGTAGCAGGCCAACACCCCACAGAATCATGCATAGGCCAATGGCCTGCGCTTGATTATTTCTTTGTCCTATTCCAGCCAATAACATAATAATCCCGACAATCAAAGACATTGCCCAAATTATTTTCACAATTCTTTCAACGGTTTTCATAACAACGCTCGTTTGCTTTAAATCTGGATTGCCGCATAATATAATACCCAAGTTGACTTTTTTCATATGAACACCCCATATTCCAGCTAATTATGTCGTCAAAAAGCCATGCGTAACGACACCGCAAATAATGATTAGTCCGAGGGAAATCAGATAACCAATGATGTCTTTGATAATAACCCCCACAGTGATTTTCTTATCATCTTCTGCCAGTGATGTATACAGTGGGGATGCATATATATCCAGATAATTGTCACACACCAAATTGGATGCAACCCTCAAGTCGTGAAATGGGCACCACATTTCATCACCTGTTTTCTGAACATAAGCACATTCTGCACAACACATTATTCGATTCTTCTGCATGGCATGTTACTCCTTTTCTTTTAGTCCAAGATTAAGATACCATAGTATTTATTAAAAGTCAAATAATGTTTAACAATAGTATTGTTATTTTTGACTTCGGAGGAATACTTATGCTAGGCCAGAAAATTAACGAATTACGTACTGCATATGGTTGGAGCCAGGTCGCATTGGCTAAAAAACTCAACATTGCAAAACAAACCGTCTCAAATTGGGAAAACGACAACATTCAACCCTCTATTGAAATGCTGGTCCGCCTATCTAAGGTATTCAATGTTTCTACCGATTATCTTCTGGGTCTTGACGAGACCCCTCGTTTGAGCGTAGATGGTCTGCCAGAGAATGTCGTAGCCCATCTTTCTCTCCTGATTGATGATTACAGGCAAAAATAACCGTACACAAAATGGAAACCTGAAAAATCCCGCAGCGAAATCAGCTTCGCTGCGGGATGCCTTTTTACTTTTTTCGAACAGACGGCCCTGTTTTTCCACTTAGCGCACGCGTTATGCAAACTAAACCAGATTCAGCAGCATCGTATTCCCGAAATAATAAAGCGCCACCAGTATTGCAAGGATCACCACATTTTTCACCTTGCTGCCTCTTGCGCTCACCCCCGGCACGAATACCGCAGGCAGTTTTCTCACTGCGTTCATCAGTAAAAGTGTGGGAATCACAAAAACCGGAGCTACACCGGTGCTGGCTCCGGACAAAGCCAGCAATATCTGGATAGCCATACCAATGGCACCCACACCGGAATAGATACCGGTGACTTCTTCATCCTGAATTTTCGCCCCTGCCAGCCAGCATTCAACGGCCAAAAATCCCGCTGCCAACATGCTGCCCAGCATATAGATCACCTGTACATCCATTTCGTCGGAATATGCAGTGTATGCGCGAAAACTGTTGTATACACCAAACGCATGATAGCCGTATGCCACACCGAGAATTAGGCAGACCAGACCGCCTACCTGTCCCACCACAGGCTTGATGGAATTCACGATAACCAACACCGTCAGTACGATCGGTCCCAGTTTAATAGCAACGTCGGCAATGTGACCAATGCTGTCCCAAATCGTCACTGCCTCCGCCACTTCGCCGGTCAAGGCTGTCATGGTACCGGTGATCGTCATAATAAGATACGCCACCAGCAGCAACAGCCCATAAGGTATCTTTTTCAGCAAATGTACTCCTCCTCTGCATGCCGCTCCTCAAATACGACAATTAATACCTTCATTCTACCCATAAAGCGACAAAAAGTCAATTCCGCCTTGCATTTTGATGCTTCCATCTGATGTCGGAGGCCCATGACCGCCCCAAAATAGAACAGGAATAATGAACCGAACCGCATTCACCTGGATCGGTGGTAAAGAATCCACCCCCCAGGTCACAAAAAATCTCTTCCATCAAACTTTCCTCTATGGTATAATGTAGAAAACGAAAGAAAGGATGATTCCCATGATCCATAACGAAGTCATCGACAATATCCTTGAACGTCGCAGCATCCGCGCTTATACCGACGAACCTCTGACCCAGGAAGAACTGGACACCATTCTGGAGTGCGCCGTCTGGGCCCCCTCTTCTATGAACCGTCAGACCACCCTCTATGTGGCAGTTCAAGACAAGGAGCTCATTGCGCTTTTGGCCGAAGACGATAACAAGTTCATGCAGGCACCTCCTCCTATGCCCGGAAAAGTCCCCGGCGGTCCCGGTGGTCCCGGTGGCCCCGGTGGTCCCGGCGGTCCTGGCGGCCCCGGCGGCAAGCGCAAGCTGGGCTACGGCGCTCCCTGCGTCATTCTGATTTTTGATACCCCCGAAATGGACGGTAAGACCATCAACGCCCCCCTGGGCGAGCAGAACATCTGCCTTGCAGCCCATTCCATGGGCCTGGGAACATGCATTCTGGGTGGCATGGGCGCGTTTAACGACGCCGACAACACCGCCCTCTGGAAGGAGCGCCTTGGCATCCCCGCCGAATACAACTACGTCTCCTGCGTTGCCATCGGTCATCCCGCCAAGACCTTCTCCCCTTCCCCCCGTAAGGAAGGCAGAAAGATCATCAAGTAATCTTCCCCCGACGCACAAAATCGCTCAACCCACCCGGTTGAGCGATTTCTTTTATATATGGAATCTGCGATGAAGCTCCACCCTTGCCTGCCGGTCTCCAATAATGACCGATCCCAGGAACAAAAACAGGGTCACCACAAAAGCAATGATACTGAGCATAGGCCAGGTAATGATGTCTAGCCGCCAAAGTAGTAGCGGCACCAGGCTGACGAGGATCATACCGATCTGCAAAACCAAATAGCTCTGCCAATTTCTCTTGTTTACCAGCATCAAGGTCACCACGATCCCGTCCACCAGGATAACGCCCCCAGGGAATACGCAGTTCACCGACCAGCGTCGGAAGCCTGTCACCGCATCGATCAGCACCACCAGTGCCACCCCAAAGACCGCCAGCACCATGATCTTCCCCCGGTAACCGAACTCGCTGAGAATGGCATACCGCAGCACCAGATAGCCATAGGCCATGGTCGCCACAGGAATCAGGCTCCAAAAGCTGCCCGGCGTATAGACGTAGTTCACCAGCAGCAAGATAACACTAACCATCAGCATCGCAAACAGACACACATTACTGATCTTTTTCAGCCGTCTCACCGTCATATAAACATCGGGATAGGTGTTTTTCTCTTCCCCCGTCTGTTCCACCACACAGCGGCATAGGGGACAGATTTGACTGTTATCCCGAATAAAAATGTTGCATTGCTTACATTTACCCATAGTACACTCCATTGCTCTCGATTTCCACCTGCACCCCATCCTCCGCAAGCCGCCGGAAGAAGCATCGCTGGATCACCGGCTCTGCCAAAACAGAGCTGAAGGTGAAGGTCAGCGTATCCCCGTAGGAACAAATGGTGCCCTTGATTTCCTGCCCCTTGCTCATGGCCAGCATAGCATAGAAGGATTGAATATAGGTTCTGTACTCATCCTCCACCGAGATATTGCCGATATTGGTCACCGTTGCGCTGTTTGCCAGGGCAGCGGAGGTATACACTGTTTTGATTCCCAGATTTTTCAGCGGAAGGGGCACCGCCCGGGCAATCAGATTCAACTGATTGGAAACATTGTAGGAGAACAGATCTTCCAGATGCTCCCGGACGATCTGACCTCTCAGGCTTTCCCGAATGATCTGCGCCACCTCAGCAAAGCTGTAATTCCCATGGCACTCCTCCGGGTCAAACTCCGCCGAAACCATAACAAAGAAATTCTTGGTGGTAACAGAGTCAAAATAGGGCCGCAAATTCACCGGCACCGCAATGCGGATGGGCCGCTGTCCCGGTGTTCCATGATGGCAAGCCTCATAAACGCTGTACACAAACGCTGACACCAGATATTCGTTGATGCTGACACCGTAGCTGCGGCAAACCGCCTTTAACTCCGGAATTTGCATAAATCCGTGTATTACGCCGAACTGCCCCTTGGGCAGCCGTTCCCCCTTGATGCGGAAGGCCTTTTGGGTCTTGTACTCCTTGGGATGGCTTTTTCGATAATTCCACAGGAAGCTGTCCTCCCGGTTCAGGGACGTATCACTGCTGAGCCTGTCCGCAAAGCATTTTTCCGGATGACTGAGCCGCAGGTACTGATAGGTCAGCTCCTTCAGGAAATTGATACCGCCCATACCGTCGGTCAAAACATGAAAAACCTCCAGATTGATCCGGCAGTCAAAGCAACTGACCCGGAACAGATAGCTTCTGTTTTTATTCTGGATGATATATCCGCAGGGATAGGTGTTTTCCTGCCGCACTCTGGGAGCCGGTTTCCCATTTTCCTCAAAGTAGTACCAGAAGATGCCGGTCTGGAGCCGCAGGTTGAACCCATCAAATCTGGGCAGCACCAAATTCAGCGCCTCCTGCAAAAGCTCCCTTCGGACCGTTTCTGTCAGTGTGACACTGATGCGGTAAACATT
>CAZEPQ010000133.1:0-5206 GCA_964514175.1 uncultured Oscillospiraceae bacterium | reverse complement strand
GGCCCTTACATTACTGATGGCCAGCCTGGTTAAGCCAAAGCTTCTGCTGCTCGACGAGCATACCGCAGCTCTGGACCCCAAGACTGCAGCCAAGGTGCTGGAGGCCACGGAGAAGATTGTGACCCGTGACAACCTGACGACTCTGATGATCACCCACAACATGAAGGATGCCATTGCCCACGGCAACCGCCTGATTATGATGAAGGATGGCAAGGTCATTCTGGACATTTCTGGCGAAGAGAAAAAGCATCTGACTGTGGAACAGCTTTTGGAGAAGTTTAACGTTGCCTCTGGCGGTGACGGAGGCGCCACGGACCGGATGATCCTTGGATAATTTCAGATCCCCGTCGCTCAAAAAGCGACGGGGATTTTTGCCAGAAGCAGAGAATAAAGTCGAACTTGCATAAGGGGAGTTGGTGTGATAAACTAAACTAGATAATCTGTACCCCGGAGGGATAAATTATGGCAACGATCATGGATGGAAAAGCTATTTCCGCAGCATGTAAAGAGAATATCAGAAAAGAAGTGGAACGATTGATCGAACTGGGCCATCAGCCCGGAATGGCAGTGGTGCTGGTGGGCAATAATCAGGCTTCCCAAGTCTATGTACGCAATAAGGAGAAGGACTGCCAGGAGTGTGGCATCTACAGTGCCATGTACACCCTTCCTGAGGAAACCACGGAGCAGCAGCTTTTGGAACTGCTGGATGTGCTGAATCAGGATAAGAAGATCCATGGCATCCTGGTGCAGCTTCCTCTGCCCAAACACATAGATTCTCAGAAGGTCATTGAGGCCATTGATCCCATTAAGGATGTGGATGCCTTCCATCCCACCAATGTGGGCTATCTCACCGCCGGAATGCCTCGCTTTGCACCCTGCACCCCCGCAGGCATTGTAAAGCTCATGGAGGAATACGGTATTGAGCCTGACGGAAAGAACTGTGTGGTCATTGGACGAAGCAATATTGTGGGCAAGCCCATGGCGTTGCTGCTGCTGCAAAAGAATGGTACTGTTACCATCTGTCACTCCGGCACAAAGGACCTGAAGGAGCAGACTCTCCAGGCGGATATCCTGATCTCTGCCGTAGGCAAGACCGGCTTTGTGACCGGCGATATGGTGAAGGAAGGGGCTGTGGTCATTGACGTGGCCATGAACCGGAACGAACAAGGGAAACTCTGCGGCGATGTTGTGTATGAAGAAGTTGAGAAGAAGGCAAGCTATATCACGCCGGTTCCCGGCGGCGTTGGCCCCATGACCCGGGTGATGCTGCTGGAGAATACACTGACGGCCTGCAAACTGCAGAATGGAATTGTGTGAGCAGAAAGAATGATGAAAGATAAGATTCGGTTAATTTCTATCCTCTTGATCGTGGCTATGTTTTTTTCCTTCACTGCGATGGCAGCTGATAATTTGGGTACATCTCAGGGCGATATACCTTTTGCGGATGTGTCCGACAAAGATTGGTTTTATGACTATGTTGCGTATGCATATCGCAATGAATTGATGCAAGGAACATCGGAAACGAAGTTTGATCCGCAAGGAACGGCCACTCGGGCTATGGTGGTTACTGTTTTGTATCGACTATATGGCAACCAGGAAATTGGTGAGATGCCTTTTTCGGATGTGGCGGCTGGAAAATGGTATTACAATGCGGTGGCATGGGCCTATAAAAATAATATTGTAGTCGGCTATCCCGATGGGACGTTTAGACCTGATGAGAACGTCACCCGGGAACAGATGGTGACATTTATTTATAGGTATGTGGCATATTGCGGTGGTGAAACGCTACAGCGCTCCAATCTAAATATTTTTGCTGACCGGCGGTTAGTTTCAGATTATGCAGAACCTGCAATCAAGTGGGCGGTGGCTGCTGGACTGCTAGATGGTCGTTCTGAGACAATGTTGGCTCCGTCAGGGGAAACTACCCGCGGGGAGTTGGCAGCGTTCTTGAAGAAACTGATCGAGAATGTGCTGGAAAGGGATTCGGTAATGCATCCGGAGACTGCGAATGTTCCTGTGCTGATATTTCACAGTGTTACGGTAGAGCCGGAGGATACAGCGTCTATTGATGTGGAGCGTTTTGAAGCCATAATCAAAATGCTCTATGAAGCCGGATACCAGACAGTCTCCTATCAACAGCTTGTTGACTATGTAGACCAAGGCACATCCTTGCCGGAAAAACCGGTTATAATTTCTTTAGACGATGGGTATACGGATAATCTGGAAAACGCTTATCCGATATTATTGAAATATGGCTTTTGCTGTGAAATCTCGGTGATTGGCTGTTATGTTGGTATGAATGAATATGATAATTATAAGATTATTCCCCATTTTGCGCTGGAGGATGTGTTGGAGATAGAGCCGGGGGTGGTAGGAATCCAAAGCCACACCATGCGGATGCATATGCTCTATGATTGGGAAGACCTGTCTCAGGGGAGAGTTGGCGTCGCCCAACGGTCTTCAGAAACGGATGAGGAATACTATAATGCTCTGTTAGCTGATTTTACAGAGAGCTACAATTTGATTGCCGATGTACTGGATGCCCCGCTGGCGCTGACATATCCTCATGGAATTTATACGTTGCAGTCAGAGCGTGCTGCGGAGGAAGTGGGGTATCGAATTACGGTATCCACCAAAACGGGAAGCAACGTTCTTACCGTAGGTAATTCGGAGAGTTTGAAACTGCTGAATCGGATTACGGTGACCGGAGATACCACGGCGGAAGAATTCGAAGCGATGATCCAAGTAAATTAAAAACTGCCGCCATCTCAAAAAAAGGCGGCAGTTTTTATGGAACTTTTTCGATAAAACTGCGTCTGAATAGATACAGGAGGATTGAAACATGAAAATGAAACTTTTTAAATTACTATCTTTTACCCTGGCGGCACTCCTTGTGCTGTCTGCCTGCGGAACTTCTCAGGCATCCGTCTCGGAAGAGACTGCAGCGGAAGAGGGAACTGCCGGCGTGGCGGCTGCGGATGCCGACACAATGATCGTGGATGAATATGCGGAGACCATGACCCTGGATGCAATCTATTTCCTGGATTTGGGGAACGATTCTATGATGGCAGCATGCGATACCGATGAGGGCGTTGCCGTGATGGGCGCGGATTATTTCGTTGTGCTTTTGAACGAGGCAGAAATTTACAATGCTGCCGGAGAGGTTTGCGAGCTTGCGGATATTACCCGTGGTTCCCACGTGCAGATCCAGTGGCCCGGTATGGTCATGGAAAGCTATCCCGCACAGATTTCCGCCCAGAAGGTCACCGTACTCAGCGATGAGGTTGCGGATAACTTCCCTGCTGAAGACGAGATCCCCGCAATCAATGGCGGTGAAAAGTGGTGGGAGCCTCAGCCTGTTACAGAGCTGCCCGGTTTGACCATAGAATACACAACGCCGGACTTCGCAGTCTGTGTATTTATTGATGGTCTCGGAACCTGGTCCTATGAGGAGAATGGCGAAGGGGTTCAGATCGTATCCTGCGGCAGCCATCCCTTGGAAATGAACTACGATGATAACAACACCATAAAGCGGGTAGGTTTTGACACCATCCGCCTCGGCAATAGTCCTGAGGCAGATGCCATGGTGTGTTCTGCCTACGTGGATGGCAGTGAAGAAGCTGTGGATGTAGTCGTTGGAGAAGATGGGACTGTAGAACTGCTGGAAGGCAGTGAGATCATCTATGTAGTGACCTGCTTCTGGGATGCTGAGGCCTACGACGGCGATGCAACGTACGCCTTTAAGGTGATCGTTCCTGAGGAATCTTGATTTCCGAGAGAAGCGACCCCCAACCCGCCTTTCTGAAAAGTAAAGATTAAAACAGAACTCTGCTTTTCTGCCGGGATAGTCCCAAACTGCTCTTTTTCGTCAGAATGAAAAATGCCCTTCCGGGAAAAATGCTTACAGGTATTTTCCGGGAGGGTTTTTAATGTTAGGGAAGGTTGAAATCTGCGGCGTTAACACTTCAAAATTAAAGGTACTAAAAAGCGACGAAATGATGGAATTGATGGCCAGATCCAAGGAAGGAGATCGGGATGCGCGGAATGCCCTGGTGGAGGGAAACCTCCGTCTGGTACTCAGCGTTATCCAGCGGTTTGACCGCAGCGGGGAAAATCCCGACGATCTGTTTCAGGTGGGGTGCATTGGACTATTGAAGGCCATTGAGAATTTTGACCCCACAATGAATGTAAAATTCAGCACCTATGGGGTGCCGATGATCTCCGGAGAAATTCGGCGGTACCTTCGGGACAACAGCGCCATCCGGGTGTCCAGAAGTCTACGGGACACGGCCTACAAGGTGCTGCAAATGCGGGAGGCCATGATCAAAGAAAACCAGAAAGAGCCTACCATGGAGGAAATTGCAAAGCGACTGGAGCTGCCGGTGGAGGAAGTGAACTTTGCAATGGACGCCATCGCTTCGCCGGTAAGCCTCTATGACCCGGTTTACTCCGACGGCGGTGATCCGCTGACAGTGATGGATCAGGTGAAGGACACGAAAAATACGGACGAAAAATGGATCGAGCACATTGCCCTTCGGGAGGCGATGGGACAGCTTTCAGACCGGGAAAAGCGGATACTGTCCCTGCGGTTTTTCGATGGCCGCACCCAGATGGAGGTGGCAGGGGAGGTAGGCATCTCTCAGGCACAGGTCTCGAGACTGGAAAAGGGGGCCATTTCCCAAATTCGTAAGGCCATTTCCGTCCAGTAGTCTAATTTATCTCATTTCCCGCATATACTGCCCTGAAAGGGGTGTGGCGGATGCTGGTGAGGTTTAGTGAGCTGAAATGTCGGGAGGTCATCAATATTTGCGACGGATGCCGCATCGGCTTTGTGTCCGATCTGGAACTGGACTGCACAGGGGGCAATGTGTGCGCCCTGATCGTACCGGGAAAGGCAAAGTTCTTTGGCCTGCTTGGACGGGAACATGATTATGTGATTCCATGGAGCTGTATCCGAAGGCTGGGCTGCGACATCATTCTGGTGGAGGCGGATCTGCAAAAAGTCCGGCAGCCCTGCAAAAAACAGAGAAAAATATTCTGATTTTCTCTTGCAATTGGGTATAATATGTAGTATAATCTAAAGGCTCTGCGCTAGACAGAGGACCACACACACTCAAGGATTGCCCCCATGGTGCCGCGAAGCGGTCTGGCGGGTGAGATGATTGGGGTGGCGGTATAACTTAAAGGAGGAAAAAACATTATGGCA
>CAZEPQ010000132.1:0-5260 GCA_964514175.1 uncultured Oscillospiraceae bacterium | reverse complement strand
GTGATCTTATGAAGCTGCTGCTTCATATCTGCTGCGCGCCCTGCAGCCTCATGTGCATTGAAACCCTCAGAAATCAGGAGGGGATCAGCCCCGATGGTTTCTGGTTTAATCCCAATATTCATCCCTTTACGGAATACCGCTCCCGGCGCAATTGTCTTAGAGAATATGCCCAGGAGATCCAGCTTCCCTTGATCGAGAAAAATGACTATGCCCTGCGGCCCTTTATCCGTGAGGTGGCCCCGGACATCGAAAACCGCTGCCTCAAGTGCTATGAGATCCGGCTGGGGGAGTCGGCAAGGTTTGCCGCGGAAAACGGTTATGACGCCTTTACGTCGTCCCTCTTTATCAGCCCCTATCAGCGCCATGAGGTCATGAAGGATCTGGCACAGCAGGCGGCGGACAAGTTCGGTGTGAAGTTTTTCTATCAGGACTTCCGGCCTTACTTCAAGGAGGGGCAGGAAAAAGCTCGGGAAAAGGGCTTTTATATGCAGAAATACTGCGGCTGTGTATTCTCCGAAGAGGAACGGTATATCAAGGCCAAGAAAATCATTCGATAAAATCTCCATTCCGGCACAGAGCATATAAATTGAATGGTGCATTTTTCGCTTTAATGTGTTATAATGTCAGCATCTGACCTTTAGGAGGCGTAATAAAATGAAAGATGCTATGATTGTCATCGCAAAATTCAACCAGCTTCAGAATGCAAAGCTCTTTAAGCTCCTGGACGGACTTACGGATGAGCAGCGCAAAGCAGATGTAAAGACCGGCTATACCAAGGGTTCTATCCACGGTGCTCTGGACCGTATGGCAGGTACACTTGGCATGAGCCTGAATATGCTCAGTGATAACGGGCCCGGTATGGGTGGTCCCGGCGGTCCCGGTGGTCCCGGCGGACCCGGTGGTCCCGGCGGCCCTGGTGGTCCCGGCGGTCCTGGTGGTCCCGGCGGTCCTGGTGGCCCTGGTGGTCCCGGTATGGGTGGTCCCGGTGGTCCTGGTGCTCCCGGCGGCGGAGAAGAGAAGTATGACATCGAGGACTATGAGGCTTTGAAAAAGAAGATCATGGAGACTGACGCTGCTTATGTTGCGGGCTTTGAGGCCATCAGCGAAGAAAAGTGCGTCTCCGGCGCAGGCGTGCCGCTCTATGATATGGTCATGAAGGGCATGTTTATCGCAAACTTTGTCCGTGGTGCTGTTTGCCAGGCATTAAATTCTGAATATGGTATCAGCAGTGACTTGATTTCCGGAGCACTTTTGTCGTAAAATAAAGGAAAGGGGCTTTTGGCCCAAAGATTGGCTTAGGAGGCTAAACTATGATCGCAGCGCTTTCCCAGGGCACCCTTCAGCGGCTGCCGCAGTATCTTATTATGCTCAAGTCCGAGGCACAGTTGGGACATAATACCGTCACTGCCGATGAGATCGGTGATGTGGTTCGGGTCAGTCCCTCCCAGGTACGCCATGACCTGAGTGCGTGCGGGTCCAATCGGGCTCCCGGCGAAAGCTATGATGTGCGGGAGCTTGCAGCTCTTATCGAGCATGCGCTGGGCTATGACGATATCTCCAATGCGGTCATCGTAGGCGCCGGTCAATTGGGACGTGCCCTGCTGAGCTACAGCAACTATTCTGACTATGGCGTGGATGTGATCGCGGCCTTTGATGCGGACGAGTCCCTGGTTGGTCGGGAAATCGGCGGTCGGCCCATCCTGTCCATTAAGCGGATGACCAGCCTATGTCGCCGGATGAAGGTACATATCGGTATTATCACCGTACCTGCCCTTCATGCACAGGAGGTCTGTGACAAGCTGGTAGAAGGCGGCATTCAGGCCATCTGGAACTTTGCGCCTGTGCACCTGAAGGTGCCGGAGGGCGTCATCGTGAAAAACGAGATCATTGCGGTTTCTCTGGGCGAACTCTCCAGACAGCTCCAGGAACAGCGAGCAAACGGTTAATTCCGGCCCGGTCTTCCCCGGAAGACCGGGCATTTTCATAAAACTTAGTTGGAGGAATGAGACCCATGGAATCGGAACTTTTTTCCCAGACAGGAATGGAACGTTCCTGCAAGAAATTCAACGAACGAATCAACAGCGAGGTCGACGAGCGGGGCAAAAGCTTCAACGCGAATATGAAGCTCCGCTATGAAGGCTGCAATTTTGAAAATAAAACTCTGACGCTGTCCTGTTTTGTGGAGCCCCATATGCGAAACCCTGTTGGGGTGATGCATGGTGGCGCTATGGCAGGTGCCCTTGACATCGCCATGGGCAGTCTGACCTTTTATTGCAGCGGGGAGTTTCTGACCCCCACCATTAATATGAATGTGTCCTACGAGCGGCCTGCCATCGTGGGGAAACGGATGTTTGTGGAGGCCCAGCTCCTTTCCTGCGGCAAGACCATGGCCTATGTCACGGCGAAGGCATGGATGGAAGGGCAGGAGGACAAAATCGTAGGCAGCGCGGCGGGAACCTATTACACCGCCAGCGGCATGCGCTAAGTAATATTTCTGCGAGGTAGAGCTATGCATTTCACTGATTTAAAGGCTGCCCTGGAGGCCTTTCAGAAGATCCAGGATACCCACTATGTTTACCGTCACGCAATGGAGATCGTCTCCATTGACGCTGCCACTGCGGCCCCAGAGGATTCCACCCAGGGCCGTGGACGGGTCATGGAGATGTTCAGTGGTCTGAGCTATCAACTTATCGCAAATCCTGATAATCTGGAGCTGATTGCATTTCTGGAGGCCCATAACGATGACCTGACCCAGGTGCAGCGTCGCCAGGTGGAGGTTTTCAAGCGGGAGTGCCAGCGGATCTCCAGGATCCCCCAGGAGGAGTATGTGGCCTACAATGTGCTGATCAACGAGGCGGACGGGATCTGGCGGAAGGCCAAGGCGGACAACGATTTTGCTGCCTTTGCACCCACGCTCAAGAAGATCGTGGAGTTCAATCGGAAGTTTGCGGGGTATTATAACCCCGACATTCCCCCGTATGATGCCCTGCTCAACGAATTTGAAGAGGGCATGACCCAGCCTGTGTTGGACCAGTTTTTCGACCAACTGCGGCAGACCATCGTGCCGCTGATCCATGCGGTGGGGGAGAAGCCGGAGATCGACAGCAGCTTCCTCTATCGGAATTATCCTGTGGAAAAGCAGCGTGAGTTTTCACAGTATCTTATGGATGTCATGGGCATTGATAAGACCCACTGCACCCTGTCGGAGACGGAGCATCCCTTCACCGGCGGCCCCAACAACCATGATGTTCGCATCACCACCCACTATTATGAGGACAGCGTTCATTCCTCCATGTACTCCGTGATTCATGAGGGTGGACACGCCATCTACGACATGGGTTGTGATGATGCTTATAACTACACCTTTATCTACGGCGGCGTATCCATGGGTATTCACGAGAGCCAGAGCCGTTTCTATGAAAATCTGGTGGGCAGAAGCCGTGCCTTTGTGGAGATGGTGTTCCCCAAGATGCAGGAACTGTTCCCGGAACAGCTTGCGGATGTGACCGCGGAAATGATGTATAAGGCAGTGAACAAGGCTCAGCCCAGCCTGATTCGGACAGAAGCTGACGAGCTGACCTATTGCATGCATATTATGGTGCGCTACGAGCTGGAAAAGCAGCTCATTGCCGGAACCTTGGATATTGATGATGTTCCCGCCCAGTGGAACCATCTCTATAAGGAGTATCTGGGTGTGGATGTGCCCAACGATTCCGTGGGCTGCCTCCAGGATACCCACTGGGCCGGCGGTATGGTCGGATATTTCCCCTCCTATGCCCTGGGCAGTGCCTATGGCGCGCAGATGAAGTATGTCATGGAGAAGGAGATCGGCAAGATCCAAGATCTGGTGGCTGCCGGAGAGATCGGCAAGATCACAGCGTGGCTCCATGAACACATTCATCGTCACGGCAGTCTCTATAAGCCCGCAGAGCTGTTTGAAAACTGCTGCGGCAAGTTCGATGCCAAGTACTTTACGGATTATCTCACTGAAAAGTACACTGCCCTTTATGGGCTCACCTGAATCGAGCATTAGGCGACTGTTTCTACACCTAATGAAACAGCACCGTAAAAATCCGTATTTTGTTGTACTTACCGATTACTGTCCGGCAACATCGCCATGGGCACTCCCAGAGACTCTGCCAGTGCCAGCTTTTTTCGCACAGTCTCTTTGGTATCGAATAACACCCCGTGTAGCTGGGAGTCTTCCAAATAGGTGAGATAATTCATCTGGAGGGCGGATGAAAAGTGACAGGCATGGGCCTTTTTGAGTCGCTCCAATTTATCCTGGGAGATGGACACTCCCTTTCCGCCGGGACTGGGGAGAGGGAAATCCATGGCGATTGGGGCAATGCGGACGCAGAACTGCCCCTTTGTCAGTTCCATGCAGGCCCGGAGAAAGGCCTCCAGGGTGCCCCCTGAAACGGCGCAGTCCGCCAGATAAAAGCCGGGAGGAACCTGGTCCCGATTCCGGCAAACAGTGATTGACAAGGGCCCCGCCTCCTGATAAGATAATACAATATATTGGATTTTATGCCCTCGGCAGAGAATTATGCCTGATTGCTGCAGGGATGGAAAAGAGTTGGTAAGATGGCATTTTCCTTTTTGGCCGATATTGAAATGGGCTCCATTACGGAGTTGACGCCCCAGTGGTTTTCTGAGCATGGTATTCGGCTGATGCTGCTGGATTTTGATAATACGATCATTGCCTATACGGGCACCGAGCCCGATGAGGCATTTACCACCTGGCTCAAAAACACGAGAGAGGCTGGGGTACAGGTCATGGTGGTGTCCAACAGCCGTAAGAGCAAACGTGTGCCCAATTTCTGCGAGCCACGGGAGATTCCCTGGATCCGCCACGCCGGAAAGCCTAATCCCAAAGGGGTCCGAAAGGCCATGGAACAGATGGGCATTGGCCCGGAGGGAACCGCAATGGCCGGAGACCAGACCTATACGGATATTTTGGCGGCAAATTTCGCCGGCGTTACTTCCATATTGGTGCATCCAATCCATTTTTCCAACCCATTTCAAAGAGTTCGCTATGCCCTGGAGCTTCCATTTATCCATCTTGGCAGAAGAAAACGAAAAAGATCGTGTAATTGAGAACACGGTACTTGCATTTATGGCTGTGATAGGGTAAAATATGAACGTATAATACTGATTTTATGCCGCTTTGCGGTGTATTAGAAATTAGGGAGGAAACAAATATGATTTCTGCAGGTGAATTTAGAAACGGTATTACCTTCGACATGGATGGCAAAGT
>CAZEPQ010000131.1:0-5319 GCA_964514175.1 uncultured Oscillospiraceae bacterium | reverse complement strand
GAATACGGCGGCGACACCATTATGTGTGAAATCTCCGCAAAGACCGGTATGGGTATCCAGGACCTGCTGGAAATGGTTGTCCTCACCTCCGAAATGCGTGAGCTGAAGGCCAACCCCAACCGTGAGGCTCATGGTACCGTCATCGAGGCACGTCTTGACAAGGGTCGTGGTCCTGTGGCTACCATGCTGGTACAGAACGGTACTCTGAAGCAGGGCGATGTGATCATCGCCGGTACCGCAGTAGGCCGTGTCCGTGCAATGACCGACTACCGCGGCAAGACTCTGAAAAATGCCGGACCCTCCGTGCCTGTTGAGATCATCGGTATGAGCGAGGTGCCCCAGGCAGGCGATATCTTCAATGCTGTTGCCGACGAGCGTATGGCACGTCAGTTGGCTGAGGAGCGTAAGCAGGCTGAGAAGGATTCCAAGATGAAGTCCCTTACCGGTTCCGTCACCCTGGAGAATCTGTTTGCACACATGCAGGAAGGCAACCTGAAGACCCTGAACATCATCGTTAAGGCTGACGTTCAGGGCTCTGCCGAGGCTGTTAAGGCAAGCCTGCTGAAGCTCTCCAATGAGGAAGTACAGGTAAAGGTCATCCACTCCGGGGTTGGCGCTGTCAACGAGTCCGACGTGCTGCTGGCTTCCACCTCCGGTGCCATCATCATTGGCTTTAACGTCCGTCCTGAGTCCGCTGCTACCGCAGCCGCAACCCGTGCAGGCGTTGAGATCCGCAGCTATCGTATCATCTACGAGTGCATCGAGGAAGTGGAGAAGGCAATGAAGGGTATGCTGGATCCCAAGTTCCGTGAGGTTGTTACCGGTCATGCCACCGTCAGAATGACCTATAAGGTTTCTTCCGTTGGTACCGTTGCAGGCTGCTACGTTAACGATGGTAAGATCCTGAGAAACGGCTCTGTCCGTGTGGTCCGTGACGGCATCGTGGTCCATGAGGGCGCTCTGGGCTCCCTGCAGCGCTTCAAGGATTCTGTTAAGGAAGTCACTGTGGGCTTTGAGTGCGGCATGAGCATCGAAAAGTTCAACGATATCAAGGAAGGCGACGTCTTCGAGTGCTACACCATGGAGCAGATCAAGGACTAAGCCCCCCATTGAAAGGAGATACCTATGGCATCGAGCCGAATTGGACGCATCAACGAGGAAATTATGCGGGAGCTCAGCACCGCGATCCGCTCCTTGAAGGACCCCAGAGTCCAGGGAATGATCACCATTACCGGAGTGGAAACCGCCTCTGACCTGCGAACCGCAAAGGTCTATGTCAGCGTCTACGATAAATCTAAGAGCAAGGATGTGCTCAAGGGCCTGAAATCCGCCGGAGGCTTTCTCCGGCGGCACCTGGGTACCACCTTGCAGCTCCGCTATACTCCGGAGCTGGTGTTTGTAGAGGATCACGCCATCGAGCATGGCATGAAGATTTTCGATATCCTGTCCAAGCTGGACATTCCTGAGGATGATGAAAATGACGAAGGCGTTGACGAATAAGGAAACCGCGGATTTTCTGCGGGGAAACGACAATTTTCTCATCATCAACCATCGCCGTCCCGATGGTGACGCTGTGGGATCTGCGGCAGCCCTGTGTTTGGGCCTGCGGCATATGGGGAAGAGGGCGCTGATCTGGAAAAATCCTCAGACCACGGATCGTTATATTCCCTTCCTGAAGGAAATGGAGACCGAGACCGTACCCCAGGATGCAACCCTTGTGTCCGTGGATATGGCTACCGAGGGACTGCTTCCCTTAAATGGCGGAGATTTTGCCGGAAAGATCCTGCTTTCCATTGACCATCATCCCTCCAATGAGGGTTACGCAGAGCTTACCAATGTGCAGCCACAGTGTGCTGCCTGCGGCGAGCTGCTACTGGAGATTTTGAAGGATCTTGGCCCCATCACCAAGGGGATGGCGGAGGCACTGTATCTGGCGATTTCCACCGATACGGGCTGTTTCCAGTATTCCAACGTGACAGAGGGAACCTTTAAGGCGGCGGCGGAACTGAAAAAGTACGGTGCTGACACCTATCCCATCAATAAGGTCATGTTTGGCACCAAGTCCATTGCACGGCTTCGTGTGGAGTCGGCGCTGACGGAAAGCGCGGAGTTCTATGCCGGTGGACTGGTGGGTGTTACCACCATCACCAATGAGCTTCTGGACCGGATCGGCGCCACCGAGGATGACATCGATGATATTTCCGGGTTCCCCAGAGGGATCGAGGGCGTTGGGATCGGTGTTATGATCCGTCAACTTCGGGAAGGCGGCAGCAAGATCTCTCTTCGTACCGGCGAGAGCTATAATGCCACCGAAATCTGTGGAAAGCTGGGCGGCGGTGGTCACAGAGCCGCAGCCGGAGCATCCGTTGACGGCGATGTGGCTGAGGCAAAGGCGAAGATCCTCGCTGCCATTGCAGAAACCGGTGTGGTGCTCTGATGAATGGAATTTTGATCGTAGATAAGCCCCAGGGCTGGACCTCCCATGATGTAGTGGCCAAGCTCCGGGGCATCTACAGGGAAAAACGCATCGGTCACTCCGGCACCCTGGATCCCATGGCCACCGGTGTTCTGGTGGTATTTTTGGGGCGGGCCACCCGGGCTGTGGAACTGTGCGAAAATGATGAAAAGGAATACGTTGCGGGGCTGAGACTGGGCCTTGTGACCAATACACAGGATGTTACCGGTGAGACTCTGGAGGAAAATTCTGTAAATGCGACGCGGCAGCAGGTGGAGGAAGTGCTGAAATCCTTCCTTGGGCCTCAGAGTCAGATCCCGCCCATGTATTCTGCGGTGAAAATCGGCGGCAAAAAGCTCTATGAAATGGCAAGAAAAGGCCAGGAGGTGGAGCGGAAGCCCAGAAACATCACCATTGAGGCCCTAGAGCTTTTGGAGCAAAACGGAAATGATTATTTGATCCGTGTGCGCTGCTCTAAGGGAACCTATGTCCGTACCCTGTGCCATGATATTGGTACGGCTCTGGGCTGCGGCGGCTGTCTTTACTTCTTGCAGCGGACGAAGGCGGGAAGATTCACGCTGGAGGACGCCGTTTCTCTGGAAGAGATTCAGAGGGCACGAGACGATGACCAGCATACAGGCCTTTTGCGGACTGTGGACAGCATTTTTGCGGAGTATCCGGAGACGGTGCTGGCTGAAAAGGATGTTCGCCGCTGCAAAAACGGCACGGATATTCCCGGTGTGGGTTTGCCTGACGGCAGCTACCGGGTCTATGGCCCGGATGGGGAATTCCTGATGCTGGGCAAAAGCCAGGACGGCGTCCTGGGGACGGTGAAAAGTTTTTTTGAGGTGAATTAAGGGTGATTGAGAATTCAGGACGGGTCATAGCCCTGGGCTTTTTTGACGGCGTTCATGCCGGACATGCCGGACTGCTGAATATGGCAAAGCAGCGGGCACAGGAAAAGGGCCTTGGGGCTGCGGTCATGAGCTTTGACCTCCATCCCGATAATTTGGTGGCAGGAAAGAATGTAACATTGATCAATTCCATTGCGGATCGTCTGGATGTATTAAAGCGTGTGCATGGAATCGATGATGTGATTCTTTGCCATTTCGATGAAACCATGATGCACATGCCCTGGGATGTGTTTGTAAGGGATTTCCTGGTGAAGACCCATGGGGCAAAGCACCTGGTCTGCGGCTATGATTTTCGCTTTGGTGATAAGGGCTATGGAAATCCGGAGCGATTGCAGGAAATGTGCCGTGAACTGGGGATCGGCTGTGATGTTCTACCACGATTCAGTCTGGATGGTGTGACAGTTAGCTCCACGCATATCCGTAAGCTGCTGGAAGAGGGAAATATGACCGAGGCCATGCGCTTTTTGGGGCATCCTCACTGTATTTCCGGGGAAGTGGTCCACGGTCAGAAGCTGGGCCGGACCATCGGGATCCCTACAGCAAATCTCCTGATTCCTGAGGGCGTACTGGTGCCTGCTTATGGCGTTTATGCTACCAAAGTGTTCCTGCCCGACGGTACGGAAAAGCTGGCTGTTACTAACGTAGGGGTTCGTCCCACTGTGGGAGAATCTGAACTCGTGACGGTAGAGCCTTGGATCCTGGATTTCGCCGGGGATTTGTATGGTCAGAACATCCGGGTGGATTTCTATCATCGGCTCCGTGGTGAAAAGAAATTCTCCGGTCTGGAGGCGCTACAGCAGGAGATATTCCACAATGCGGAGGAGACCCGTAGACTTCTTGGATAAAGTTTTAGCCACTGCTATTTTGCAGTGGCTTTTTTCCATGTTTTGTGTATAATAAAAGTATGTTATGCAGAAAGGAAGAGGAGAATGGGACTGTTTGATTTGTTTAAGAAGAAGGAAACGCCTGCGTCCCCCGAGGCGGTTGTACCCGCTTCGAGCGTTCAGACGGAAAAGAAGGAGCCGAAGATCTGTCTCGATGAGGCCGTTTTGATGGAGGGGATTCCTAGAGATTTTGACGAGAGTGATGATAATGAAGCCTATTGGGATGCGCTCTGTGAAATTGAGGAGAACTGGGAGGAAGATCCCGAAGGCAGCTTTGCGAAGATGATGGCCTTTGCACAGGCAGGTGGGGCCAGTGCCATGTATTGGGTAGCAGAAGCTTACGAAAACGGAAATGGTGTCCCTCAGGATGATGAGGAATACCACCGCTGGCTCTGGCGCTGCATGTATGCAGGAGAGTCTTCCGGGTACTTGGGGGCGGCAGGTTGCTATATTTACGGTGATGAGATCGTTTCTCAGGATGTTGTTAAAGCATTTGAACTGTATCTGGAAGCAAACAGACGGGATGATGAATTTGATTCCGGAAAAATTGATATTGATGCGATTATCAGTTCCATTACCGAAGGAACCTTTGAGATCCTTTACAACGGAACTACTCAACAGGCCCTGGAGATTACCCAAATGTATAAGAAATTCCTTGGATAAAAAATGCCTCTGCGGAAGTTGAAGTGTCCGCAGAGGCATTTTTACAGGGAAAAAGATTAGGACTTGGAAACGTAGGTGCTGTTTACGAAGCCTCTCTGGCCGTCAAAGGTGAGGAAGTAGTCCTCAACCAGGTCAGCAACCAGGTACTTGGCCTTGTTGATGTCTCTCTCGTTGGGATGGTTCCACATCTGGTTGTGGAAGAAGTAGGAGCCCTGAATCTTCTTGCCGTCCTTGCACTCATAGTACTCGGGATCCTGGATGGCACCCATGCCCATAACATTGGGTTTCTGGCCTTCCTCAACGCCTGCGGGACCAAATTCCTTGCCGCAGCATGCGAAGGTGCCAACAACAGTGACGTTGTTCAGCTCCAGGAACAGCTTCAGAGCGGAGAGAGTAGCCTCAG